>QJYE01000357.1 GCA_003235785.1 Nitrospirota bacterium | reverse complement strand
GGGCTGCTTCTGAATCCCAATCCGGAGCCGGTCACAATGGGTAAGTCTCTCCCGGTTCTCAACTCATTATTCAATAATCTGTCGTCGTTAAGTTCGAATGCCGTCTCCCGATTCGAATCTCTTCGCCCAGTTAAAAATGTTGATGCTCCAGGTGATGGCCGGACGGTTGACGACTTCAAACCCTACCTTGTTGCGCTGAATCTCACAAGTCGATGCAATCTTAAATGTGAACATTGCTATCTGGATGCAACAACCAAAATGGGTGGTGGGAGCGATGAACTTACCACCGAAGAATGCTTTCGTCTGATTGATCAGATCGCTGAAGTCAATCGAGGAAGTCTGCTTGTAATTACGGGTGGCGAGCCCTTAGTTCGGCCAGACATCCTGGAGATTGCTCGCCATGCCGTGAAGCATCAATTTATGGTGGTTTTTGGCACGAATGGTATGTTGATTGACGATGGTATGGCTAGAGAGATGGTGGAAATCGGCGTAATGGGCGTCGGCATTAGTATCGATTCGCTGGATCCGCTTAAGCACAATGCGTTTAGGGGATTGCCGAATGCCTGGGAGGGGGCCATGGCTGGTATCGAAGCCTGCAAGAGAAATGGACTCCAGTTTCAAGTTCATTTCAGTGCCCAGCCCATGAATTACCAGGAGTTGCCGGCCGTTATTGATTGGTCTCACGATCTCGGGGCCAAAGTACTGAATGTCTTTTTCATGGTCTGTACGGGACGCGGAGAAGAACTGACTGACATTACCCCCTCTCAATATGAAGAAGTCTTAGTCCATTTGATCGAAAGTCAAGATAAATACCAAGATATGTTGGTTCGAGCCAGGTGCGCGCCACATTTTAAACGCTTGGCCTATGAAAAAGATCCGAATTCACCTATCACCAAAGCTCAAGGCTACATGGGTGGTGGATGTCTGGCTGGGACCAATTACGCCCGAGTAACGCCAAATGGCGACCTGACGCCCTGTCCTTACATGCCATTGTCCGCCGGGAATATTCGGGATAACAGCTTTGTCGATTTGTGGGAAAAGTCAGAAGTCTTTGATTCTTTTCGGTACCCTCACCTCAAAGGCAAATGCGGTGATTGTGAATACAGTGAAATTTGCGGTGGTTGTCGAGCACGACCATACGTGGATCATGGGGATTGGATGGATGAAGATGAGTGGTGTCTCTATACCCCAAAAGGCGGGGAAAAGATCCAGGTGGCTTTCAATGTGCCAGAGGCTTCATCAGTAAAATGGGACCAAGCTTCGGAAGAACGGCTGAGTCGTATCCCCTATTTCTTGCGGGCCATGGTGAAAAAGGGTGTGGAGCGTCATGCCGTAGAAGAGGGTATCCCTGTCGTCACCATTGAATTAATGGAAGAACTTCGCAAGCGCCGGTTCGGAAACGAAAAGCCGGTCTTTAAGTTCTGATGGAATCCCTTCTTGGGGTCCTCACCGACCTCAATCAACTCATTCCTATTTTAGTGCATTGGCTGCATCTGCTGTCGGCAGTCGTATGGATCGGTGGTCTCGCCTTTCTGGTTATGTCGGTGACCCCCTGCCTGAAAACCACTGTTCCAAAAGAATTGATTAAACCTATATCCGAATCATTTTACCTCCAATATAAACGTGTAGTGGGAATCCTCTTGGTGGTCATTCTCTTTACGGGTGGGGCAAATTTGCATTACGTGAGTCAAGGAATGGTGATGGCCACTGGAGAAGGTGTGGCCCACCATGCCAAATATCTTACAGTCTTTTTCATTAAACTGTTCTTAGTGCTTGGGGTCCTGACCATTTTTCTCTACACCATCATCTTCAAAAATGATCCTACCGGCCATGAAGATCAAGAAGAGTTGGAAGAAATGGCCGTCGAGCCTGTGCCGTTCCAACGGGTAGCCCTATGGATGGGCGTATTTATTATTTTATGTGCTTCTGCCATGAAGCATCTTCATACCTAGCATCGCGTTTTGTCAGATTAGTCCAATTCAGAGAATCTGATTTACCCTCTCCCCCCCTCCTATTCATTATTGAGATTGATCCCAATCCTCCTGCTGAGGGAAACAGAAAGCAACAGGCCATGTTCTGGGTGACATTGAGGGCTAACGCATGGCGCCCCGATATGGGAGGACAGCGAGAACCGTTTTGAAGCAGGCCGGATTGGTAATCGGCCTCTTCAGTCTCCTGCTGATTTATGGAGGACGTTGGGAAGCTTGGACTCATGCACCACGAAATCTGGATGATCCAGAGACCGTCATTCAAATGATTGTCAAAGCCAATGCCGAAATGGATTTGAAAACCCTCGTAACGCACAGGACAGCTGGTGAGAACACCGTGGGCTATACAATTGGCGGTCGCAAATCCATCGGGTGGAGAGGGGTCAAGAAAGCTTTTGAAAAAGAGTTTGTTAGGCTCAGTGGATTAACCTAAAAACGGCAGTTGTTGTGATGAAACACCCCCCATGCTTCGACAGGCTCAGCACGAACGGTTTTTGAAGTGCTCACCCAATTGGTGAAGGGTCCGTTCGCCCTGCGCAGCCTGGGGAGCGGGCGTGTCGAAGGATTGCGTGCCTACCAACTGCCGGTTTTAGGATTAACCATTGCTATTCTGAATCTTAAAGTTTGGCAGCCGGGGAAGGTCGCCTGGTTTGCCATGGAAATTGACTATTATAGCGAAGCGCCAACAGCTGATGAGCCGTTCAAGAAAACATGGCCATTGCGAGATACGGGAGTCCTGAATCGTCGAGATGGAACGTGGATCCAGGTTAATTGGCATGAATCTATGCGGGAACCTATTAGACCGTTGGCTGTGAAGCATGAAGCCATACCAACCGAAGCTGGGCTTCATCCGGTAAAGGTTAATCTCACGGGTGAATGGGCGATTCAAGAGGAAGACAAAGCCTACCAAGCGACGCTTGATGCCAAGGTCAATGGCCCTTACTTCTTGGCATGAAGGTCGGATTCAGGCTGAAAAAGTTGTGAATCGCCTCTGGTCTGGGACCTGGCACCAAAAAGGCAATGATCGGGAAGGCGGCTTTGAAGTGCTCTTATCGGAAGATGGAACGACCGCCGACGAGGTTTGGTGGTACTTGCGCGTTGGTACACAAAATAACATCCTCACTCGTGAAAGGGGCGGTTCGTATAAGATTAAACGTCTCCGTTCTTCCCCTGTCTCCCTCAATCCGAGTAAATTCAGGTTTTTGTTGGGAATATTGAAGAATCCAACCAGGAGATTTTCAGTATGCCCAATAATTGCTTCTAACCCCTATTCACACTGCTGCCTGAACCCTATTCCAAGTAACCTAAGGTCATGAGCCTTCAATAACAGCGTCAAACCCCTTTTCAACAAGCCAAATCTTCCTTAAAAATTGGCTCTTCGTATGGGGAATCGAATGAAAGTATTTCCC
>QJYE01000094.1 GCA_003235785.1 Nitrospirota bacterium | reverse complement strand
AACCTCCATGGAGGCCAGATCAGTGTTGAAAGCGCACCTAATCAAGGGACCACTTTTCATATTTTCCTTCCGCTTCAGCCGCCAATTACTTCCCACGCGTTTCCTAGAGCTAACCCTGAAGTACCTACTAGGTAAGAGATTGGAACCACTAATCTTTCCCACAATTCTCCCACGGCTTTCCATTCAGAGAGTCAACAGATGGAAGTTGAGTCGTTCAAATACTCCAGTGGAATCGGTATAAGCTGCATACCGTGTCTTCGGACGTTTCGTGAGATCGAACCCCATCATGAGGAAGTCCACTGGTTCCACAATTCACGAACTTGCCGAACAAACTGCTCCTTAGCCGGTAACGCTGCATTTCCGAAAGTCGCACGCAGAAAAATTACGATGTGCCTCAGATTGTGGCGTTCTTTGATCGCCAGAAGTTCATCAAAATTGGCAGCGAGCCCTACAACTGGCATGGTGTTCTGCGAATATTGTGACTCCAAAAAGCCGATGAAACTTTTGAGAGCACCCTCCGAGATATCAATGGGCATACGCTCGAATAGCATCCACGGGAGCAGCCCTTTCGTTTCTTTCGTAGAGTCCAATTAAACACAACGTCAACGAACTGCCGATCGGATTATCCTAAAAACGGCAGTTGCCGTGACGAAACACCGCTCATGCTTCGACAGGTTCGGAACCCTTCATAGGATTATTGCTCCCCATCTTCACCCTCTGGCCTAGCGAAGCAAAAAAAAGCCCTTTGGAATATGACTTCCAAAGGGCTTTGATTAATTTGGCTCCTCGGGCAGGACTCGAACCTGCGACCATTCGGTTAACAGCCGAACGCTCTACCAACTGAGCTACCGAGGAACGAATATAGGTAAGTGCACAGTTTCTCTTTCAGGTGATCATAGCCTGACTGGCTGTTTTCTTCAAGAACCTTGAAAGGGTTTTCAGCATTTTTATACGCTAAAATTGAAAATCCTGAGAATCCTCTTCACCTTCTTCGGCCTCTGAAGCCCCCCCATCAGATAAATTTACATAGTGACGAGCCCAGGACAAATAAATATTGGCACTATCCTTCATTGCATCGGTGCCATTAATCAGTTTACCGACAACTTCCTGATCACCTCCACTCATTTCAATCTCACGTGCTTTGGCTTCTAACGCGTGATGAAAGCTTTGCATCTGTTCGGTCAATATCTGCACTTGTTGTTTCAAATCACTACTCATTTTATTCTACCCCTATGTCCCCTACACCCTAATTAGGACATTGTTCGATTCAAGACAAATAAAAAAGCCCTACGATCTTTCATAAGACTGAAGATCGTAGGGCTTTTCCTCTTTTTTGGTAGTTACCCTTGATAAGCTTGACCCAATTCCGCCGCTTCTCCAGCCTTATCCATTAAGGTTCCATCTGAATTCACGGCGACCATATCAATCGCTTCATGTTTAGCGGCATCACACACTACTTTACACAACTCACAACCCTTGCACCGTTCAATATGCACTTCGGCCACCATTTTGCCTGGATTAAGGTCCAAACAATTGGCTTCCGGACAATACATAATGCAAAGCCGACAGCCTTTTTTCGCCACACACTTTTCATCTGTTACTTGGGCAACATTATACATCTATCTCTTTCCTTCGCTGGGGTTCTCAATATTACGCAGCTGCAGCTTCTCCAACTATCAATTCCACATGGTTTTTTTCCGCCCATTCAGCGCCGATTTCATAAGCTCTCGCCACGGTATCGAGATTTTTTTTCAACAACATTTCCTTCTTGGCAAACTTCTTCTTAATCGCTTCGTCCAGAGTTGCCGTACCACCAGAAGCCACGAATTTCTTCCCAAATCGTTCTTGTAAGGCCAAGTCCAAGGCATTCATGGATACACACTTGGTAATCCCCGCCACCGAACCAATCATGGTCATGTTCGTTGCCAGCTCAGTCCCCGCGATTTCCATAGCGATATTGGTCCCTGGAATGCTAAAGACAGCCACATTCAGGTCTTTGAGTCGCTTCACGTCTTCATCTGATAAGAGGGGCATGTCGGTATTAATAATGACGAGCCCACCCTCTTTAATACCAGAATAGAATGGCATGGTATAACTCTTCCCCATCGTAATGACTTGGGGGTGAAACACTTGAATCACATCAGGGAACACCAGTTCGCCACGATCGTAGATTTTCCTTAACCCTATTCGACAATAGCTCTCCGCTGGCGCCATACGTTTTTCGGCTCCAAAGAATGGATTAGAAATAGCAAACTTGCCATCCTTGGAGGCCGCCATAGCCATGACATGTGCAGCCGTCACCGCACCCTGTCCTCCTAGCCCTGACATTCTGATATTAATTCGACGTACAATCATAATTTGGCTCCTCTCACATGCCCGCTACTTATACTGTTACTGTTTGGGAAGCAAGTTGCCTTTTCGCTTCAGCCTTTCGTTCCTTTTCCTTCGCTGCTAATTCAGCCAATAATTCCTTGGCCGGCTCGCTCACATATTCTTTATAGGCAAACCGTTCTGAGGGCTTTTCAGAATCCCGCATTTCCTGTAAGCCTTCCATGCTGTTTTTCCCAATTTCTAAGATACATGGCGTGTACAACTGTAAGTAGGTGGGACCGATTTCTCGTGCAATATGCACAGCATTTTTTATGACTTTTTCAATGAGATTCGGCTTGCTTACCGTGCAATTCACGACATAATGACAACCGGATTCTCTGGCAATTTCAGGGAGACGCACTTTTTCAAACGTCTTTCCTACCGGCGCCATCTTGGCGACAAACCCCTTTTGCATGAGTCCACTCTCTTGACCACCCGTATTGGCATACAGCTCGTTATCAAAACAAATAGTTGTAAATTTCTCTTGCCGAAACCAAGCTTGGAGCGTCATGTCCAACCCGATATCCACTGTCGCCCCGTCTCCAGCCAACACCACCACATCTTTGTGTCGATCCGGGAACCGAACACTCAGCGCTCGCTTTAATCCAGAGGCAATGGCATTTTGGTTGCCAAACAAAGAATGGATGTTATGCACAGCCACATGCGGAAACACTAAACTGGTACAGCCTGTTGACCCCACCATCACCGTATCTTCCGGGTTTGGGAGGGAGGCTAAGATATACCGAAAGGCCATTGACTCTGGGCAGCCGGCACAGAGGGAATGCTCTTCAATGAGTTCCTTGGCATTCCCTATATCTTTCCAACCTCTCGTTTCATTCCCATACGTAGCCCTTTTCACCAGATCTTGATACTCAGCGGGCATAATATCATATAATTCTTCTGCTATTTTAATGCGTTCTTTGCTCATCATTAATCTCCTTAACTCAGGTTAGGCGAAGCCTTCATTGCTGAAAAAATCCTTCAACTTCCGCGAGCCGACAAGGTTTCTGTTTTAATGCCAAGCAAGGTTTTGAT
>QJYE01000524.1 GCA_003235785.1 Nitrospirota bacterium | reverse complement strand
ACACGTTGGGAAGGTCGAATGCGGCTGGATTTTCCTTATTTGGTATTTTCAGCCATGGTGTGATTCTCTTCATCAGGCCAGGTGGGATAATTGCCAAGTTTCCCGACAAAGGGTAAGGCCATTAATCTCAGCCAGGTGAGCCGGGTTGGGTCCCGATATTGTTCCAGGCCAATCAGCATGTGTTCATGCCCCTGACTGGGTTGACTCAGGTAGGTGCCGAGCATTCGATCCCACCACGGCAGGTTAAACCCGAAGTTCCGGTTGGTTTCCCGGGGAATGACGGAATGATGCACCCGATGCATGTCTGGTGTGACCACGATCCATCTGAGGACCCGATCCACCTCTTGAGGAATACGCACATTGCTATGGTTGAACATGGAGGTGGCATTGAGGAGGACTTCGAATAACAGCACGGCGACCGGTGAGGCGCCGATGAGGATGACCGCGCCGATTTTAATGAACATTGACAAGGCGATTTCCAGGGGGTGAAACCGTACGCCGGTGGTGACATCGAAATCCACATCGGTATGATGCACCATATGCAGGCGCCAGAGTATGGGGACGGCATGCATGAGGACATGCTGAAAATACACCACCCCATCCAACAGGATGACGGCGAGATTGAGTTTGACCCACCAGGGCCAATTCAGTTGATGCAAGAGCCCCACTTCTCCCTGCCCAGCTAACACCGCCGCGCCAAACGCGCCTGATGCCAGGAGGGCACGGGTAAAGAGCGTATTGAACCCCACCATGGCAAGATTAGTCATCCATCGCTTGCCGCTGGCCGTCTGCCATGGTCGGCGCGGGTCCAGTCTTTCCCAGACGGCCATGATGGCAAAGATGCCAACAAATGCGCTGATGCGAATGATGAGGTCACTGTTCATAGAAGCGACAAAGGACGTCTGCTCTCACTTTCCCCCACCCCTCGCGTGCGAGGGAGCCTGTTATCCCGTCCAGATTAAGGCCAATTTTTCTTCTCTGGTCATGGCTGTGATCGCCGCTTCTCTCTTTAACGTCTGGCTACTGGTGTCCTGCAATTCGGTGAACACCACGGTGAACGGCCCACGGTGTTTAGTTTATTTGGCCCCTTTTCCATTTGAGTCCACAGCCATCTCACTTGAAGTTCTTCTCTCTATATGACTAATCGTCGAGCAGTAGATGTCCAAACAGTGAGAAGATGCCGATCATGATTCCGGTCAAAAATTGCGCATGCACCACATAGGCCGCCTTTTTCAACTCCTGCGGTGAAAATCGCCAGGTGAGGAAAAACCCGAACACTCCTTGCCATAGCACCAGCGCCAAGACGGCCGGGAAAAATAAGATGTCTGCGTGCAGGCCGACCATCGCGATGTGCAGCAAGATGACCGCGATGGCGGCAACTCCCACGAAAACGTGTGTTCTATTCAGCACATTGAGAAGTGTTTTGAATGGGAAGATCGCCGACACGTCAACCTCGTCCGGGACGAGTCGCTGCGCGAGGCCACCCTGGCCAATTGCCAATTTGACTAATGTTCTTCCATAAATAATCACCAATGCCCAGACGCCGAATGTCCCGAAGACCTCGCCCATTTCGCGCAGAAACGTTTCGTGCTCGGAGTCCTCAGGCCGATTGGGAAAGATGTAGAGGAAGTACCCGAGGGAGGTGAGAAACACACAGGCAGTAAATAGGAGGAGTTGTTTAAGCTTTTTCATAAGGAGGCGCGATGGAATCTTCGTGGTGCTCTCGATGGGGTATTGTCAATGTTATGGTATTGGAACGCAACCGGGAATGGGACGGCGGGCAACTCGATTGCCGGAATGGCCGTTGAAGATTAGGGCCAAAGTCTGTTGTTGAAGTTTTGTTATTCAATGCGTCCACATCATGAAAGCCTGAACCATCTGATCCCGGAGACGGCTATTTTCGGATTGGGCAGATTGGGGGACAGGCATGAGTATGGACTTTTGATCGATGATCAGCCCATCCAACGTGGAAGCACGCGACTAGAAGACGGATGGTCTCCAATATGTGGTGGGCATGGCGACGGAAGGGGATTTTGCTGACTCTATGTGAGTTCGCTTGGGGCACAGATCCTTCGCCACTGCTCAGGATGACAATGGGGGAGAGGAGGGCGGAAGATGGATTTTCCCTTGTCAACGACTGCAGGGGCTGGCTCAACGTCTGTCGGGAACGACGGGGGAAGGTTGGGGTTGGAATGGTGGATCAGTGGCAGGTTTGAGGATGTCATGGCTGGGCACAGATTCTTTGCGGGAGCTCATGATGATAATGGGGGCAGGAGGAATGTCCAAGGAAGGATGGATGATCGATGACGAAGGTTGAGAATGGCGACGATAAATGAAATTTCAATGACGAATGTTGGGAATGACCATGACAGATGGACTCTCGATTGGTTACGTCGGGAATTTCTGCTGCAGATGGTGTGCTGCTATTGAGCGGCGGGAATGAGGATGAAGAACAGGATGGATTCCCAATAAAAAATGTTGGGAATGAGGGCGTTTGCGTGGGTAAGTCGGTTGGCTGATTGTCTTTGCGTTCTCCTTTTTTCTTTGCAAGAAAAGGGTGCACCCGGTACGTACAACAGGAGAGGAATTTGAATCAGATTTATTGCGAAAAAATGATCAGTAGCATGGGAGTGAGATCCACGGAAGAATCTGATGAATCACACGGAAATGCAGAACAGAGGTGCTATGCTCAGGCTCCGGGGTCTGAGTAGCGGTTGCCGCTGGAGCCGGACCAACTGGTATGGCCGACTTCTTGTGATTCCCACAGGTCTTGGATTTCTTGGGCGGCGAGTTCGCCCTCTTTTTGTTTGGCTTCTTCTCCAGCGGGTATGTCTGTGAGGTCCTTGCTTACTGCTTTGCATGGCTCTGGACCTCGACCTCGCGGGGTATTTTTTTGTAAGACATTAATTGGCATAGTTCCCAACCATAGCAGGGTCTGAGGTGCGTAGGCCAGCTACACCAATTGAAGGTCAGTGATATGTTCAAGTTGAGCTGGTTCAGCCTGGTGGCCTACGGTCCTGAGAGCTGCCACGATCCATCCAAATCGTTCTTCGGCCCATTCATTGAAGGCTGTAGATGTTTCAAAGACTAAGTCCCAGGCGGGAACGGAATCAAGTAAGAGTAGCTGATGGGGTTGGTTATGGCCTGGGAAATAGACGACTAACACGGCTGATTTTCCCATGAGGCTGATGTCGGTAAACATGTGAATCATGGCCTGAGGAGGAATCTCCACTGTCCGCGATGCGGCTTCGACAATTGGGCTGTAAATGCGATGCAAGAATTGTTGAATGTTTTCATATGGTGATTTTGAGTGATGCAGATTTAGATTTGGTGCCTCTCCGATGAGATGGCTCGTGAGATAATCCACGGCTTCCCATGCCGGCATCGTTCCGGAATTGACTAATGCATCC
>QJYE01000141.1 GCA_003235785.1 Nitrospirota bacterium | reverse complement strand
CCACAGGGTAGCCATCCTCGTCAAACATCACGACATGCTCTTTCAGGATAGTATTCGGGTCCTTTGGGCCTTTCTTGGTGTATATAGGGTGGACAAACGATTGGCATCCGGTAACGAGTGCTATGAGAATATATACTCCTACTACAAGCCAAAAATCTGAGTGACCGGTTCTCACATGTTTCATGGATAGGTTCCTTTCAGGTATCTACTAGGGACCATTTTAAGAGGTGGGTGACGTCTCCTGCATTTGGGGGATTTATTCTGAAGCAGTCCATTTCAGGCCCAGGATTTTTGCAGATCACACGTAAATGTCAAGAGGAGGAAATGGGAATTCCGGAATGAGGTTCTTCCATGGGAAGAAAAAAATTGAGCATTGAAGAAAAGTGGTGGTCAATACTTTTCTATCTTAATGAGTAGCTAATTTAGGATGAATCTTCTCTTAGGTTTGTTCTTCCCCCCTAAAGCATGGCTCTGTTCTATAAAACCCCTGTCTTAATTGCGTGTCTTTTTTTGAGGCCGACCTCGCGTTTGGCTCAAGCGATAGTTACTATTATACTCTTGGATGCTCAAAGGCATGAACCATATTGAGTGGGACATTAAGACTTTTCAAGAATTAGAATCGTGGCAACTGTTTGATTTGCTGCAGTTGAGGGTGGATGTCTTTGTTGTGGAGCAGGAATGTGCGTATCGGGAATTGGATGAGTATGATCGCCATCCTGAAACCAGGCATCTTTCTGGGCGAAATGAGGCTGGAAAACTGCTTGCCTATGCGCGTCTCCTCTCGCCTGGACTTCGCTACCCTGAAGTGAGTCTTGGGAGGTTTGTGGTACGAGCCGATTCGCGCAAAAAGGGGACTGGGCATCAACTGTTACAGACAGCATTGCAGGAAATATCTCGTTGTTGGCCTCAGACTCCTATTCGAATTTCGGCGCAAGATTATCTGCAAAAATTTTATGAGAAATATGGGTTTATCAGAATTTCGGATGTGTATCTGGAAGATGGCATTCCTCATGTTGAGATGATGAAGAAATTCTGATGAAACTTCTGACTGTTTGTCATCTCCGCCAGTAGGTAGCGGGGGGCCATCAGAAACAAAAAAGCAGAGATGGATGCCCGATTACCAATCTCAGGCATGACGGAGGGGGATCAATTCCCGATAAAAAACGTCGGGAATGACCGTCGATGGGTTGTTTGGTAGTTATCTAAACGGATGCTTCACGCTTTCTCATGAAAAACTTACCTCTGGGCGATTTGTCGCTTGAAACGTTTCTGACTGAGTATTGGCAGAAGAAGCCGTTGTTAATTCGACAGGCGTTGCCGGGGATCAAACCGCCGATTGCTGCTGATGAATTGGCAGGCTTAGCCTGTGAAGAAGAGGTTGAGTCGAGGCTGATTGTTCAAAATGCCGTAACTGACCAATGGGAATTAACTCATGGCCCGTTTGTTGATGCAACGTTTTCTACCTTGCCGTCAACCCATTGGACCTTGTTAGTCCAGGCGGTGGATCATTGGGTGCCAGCTGCCGCTGAGTTTCTTACGCAGTTTTATTTTATTCCCAGTTGGCGTGTTGATGATTTGATGATCAGTTATTCCGGCGACCAGGGTGGGGTTGGGCCGCATTATGATAACTATGATGTGTTTTTGGTTCAGGTGAGTGGTCGTCGCCAATGGGAAGTGGGGGGCATGTATGATGAAACGTCCCCTCGTCGTCCTGATGTTCCGGTGAAGATATTGTCTGAATGGGAACCGGAGCATTGTTGGATTCTTGAGCCGGGTGATCTGCTGTATATTCCGCCGCAGGTCGGGCATAACGGAATTGCCATAGGGGAAGATTGCATGACGTGCTCGGTAGGATTTCGCGCACCCTCACATCGGGATATTTTACTCGACTTTTCCGAATCCATGGGAGAAGCGCTGAGCGAAGAGGTTCGCTATGCGGATCCGGATCTTCTGCCTCAACCTAATCCCGGACAGATCACGGCTGAGGCCGTGAAAAAAGTTCAGAAGATCTTAACGCAATATGTTGAGGATTATGACAAGCTGGCCCAATGGTTTGGCTGCTATATGACCGCTCCCAAATATCAAGAGGAGGAGCCGGCCCAGGAGGAATATCGCCTGGAAGATGTCCGCCACCATCTTGCCTCAGGAGGGAGACTTATCAGAAATGAAGGATCTCGTTTTGCGTTTCAGGAGCATGGCGAGAACCTGTGGCTCTTTGTGGACGGACGGCAGTATATCTGCACGGCACTGATGACGGATCTGGTCAAAACCTTGTGCGCCGAACGCATGATTGATTCGAATCTGTGCGTTCCCTCAGAAGGCCATGATTCGTTACTCCTCGATTTGCTCACCCATGGCAGTCTCTATCTTTCGGACTGAAAGATCTTATTAGAGTGGGACTTTTCGAGGTTGCGAAAGGTCTTGATACGAGAGAATGCGTCGATGTCCTTCTGAGTCGAGCTGAATGACCATCTCTATGGGCGTTCCTTTTTGGATAGATTCCAACTCTTCATACTGAGCCGCGTTTTGCGGATAGACTAAAAGCGTGGTGCCTTCTGGCACCAATTTCCATCCGTCGTTGAAATCTGGACGATCATCCGATCGTTGTTCCCAGTTTAACCAGAGATTGTGCTCTGCTTGGTCAATGTATCGGACCGTGCCTCGAATGCCGGTGGGCTCATGAAAATTGAGGATATCTGTGAGAAAGGTATCCAGCGGGTGGGGTTCAGGCTCGAGGGCCATAGCAGGCAGGGCGAAAGTCATGAGTCCCAGAACAACCGCCATTCTGTACCATAATGAAAAAGAGAATGTGACTTTTCTCATGGGGTGCTCTCCTTGCCCTCGTCGTTCATCTTTTGGGCGATTTTTGCAAGAGTCGAGAGGGCATTGAATGGATATCGTGGTTTAGAGTTGCGTTGCACCGCCATCCACCGTGAGGTCGATTCCTGTGATATATGATGAATCATCCGATGCCAGAAACAATGCGGCTTTGGCGACTTCCTCAGGTGTCCCCATTCGTTTCATGGGATTCTGATTCGCGATTCCCTCTTTCATTTCCGAAATGTCTTCAAGAGGCACGCCAACCTTGTCGAAGATGGGTGTCTCAATGGGACCGGGTGAAAGGGAATTCACTCGAAAATTTTTCTCGAGCAATTCTGCTGACAAGGTTCTGGCCATGTTTCGAACGGCTGCTTTTGTGGCTGAGTAGACACATGTGTTGGGGAACCCCTTTTTCCCAGCTATGGAGGAGTTGAGAATGATTGAAGCCCCTTCATTGAGCAGTGGTAGGGCTTTTTGAATGTTAAAAAACAATCCCTTGAAATTCACATTCACCATGGCATCGAAAGTGGCTTCGTCTACGGTGTCAAACGGGCTAAAGATGGCAATGCCGGCATTGAGAAAGAGGATATCGATCTTCATTGCTGACTGTTGAATCTGTTGGTAGAGATTGGCAATGTCATTCAAATTTCCCGTGTCGGAGACGATTCCCTTACAGCTTCCTCCGATTTCCTTGACGGCGGTTTCCACCGCCTCTTTCCGTCTTCCCGTGATAATGACCTTCGCCCCCTCAGCCTGAAACAATTTGGCGGTGGCCAATCCAATTCCGCTATTTCCCCCTGTAATGATGGCGACTTTGTCTTTGAGTTTCGACGGCATGAAATCTTCCTTTCAGTATGCAGGTAAATTTAAGAGATCACGTTTTTTAGCAAATACGATTGTCTTGAGACAATCTATCAGACCTCCCAATCATCTTCCTTCCATTGTTTCTTTATCGCTGCGGATCTCCTTCGCTGTTTGGTATAGGCCCAAAAGGCTAAGAATGTAATGGTTAGCCAGACCATACCCGAACTGGTCGCCACTGGAATCCAACGATTCCAGAGCGTTTGACGACTCCAAAATTCTTTTTCGGCATGTGTGAGCGTCATGAAGGTGGATTGCGCGAAGGCTTCAGGAAAGGTCAGTCCTTGTTTGACTTTGGCCAGGATGTGCCTGGGGACATCCCCTTGTGTGTGCTCTAACAGATCCAAGGTAAAGGCATGGGCCAGGACATAGGCGCGGCGCACTGTGGTATCGTCTTTCATAAAGAGGCTATTCAGTTCATCCAGGGAGACTTCGGTTCCTGAAACCATGGCCCAGACTAATCGAGCGCGATCTTCCAAGTCCCAGGTTCGAGCAGCCATCATGGCTAATCCTTCATCAAACCATCGAGGCAGAGGCTGCCCACCTGCTGCCCGGTGAGCCAGGATGTGGGCAATCTCATGGAGAAACACGTCGTTGAGTGAATCGTTCGGATAGGTCAAGCTTCGGTCAGTGAACAGCACAATAGTCGAGGTCTGGCCCATGGCGTAGCCTGACATCCATTCCGGGGCTTCCTGGGCCAGGGGAGATTCGTTGGGCGCCAGAATGACTCTAATGGGAGGCCCCGGATGTTGGAGACCCATGAAGTCCATGATGCGTTGAAGAGACGCTGGGTTCATTTCTTTTAAGTGGGCAGCTAATGGTTGCAAGGCTTCAGGAGCTTCAATGATGAATTGTGGAGAGATGGCTCCCAGGAGTGGCGGAGGTGAAAGCATGATTAGAATGATCGAGAGGCACAGGATCGTTCCACAAATATTCCCAATCGATTCCTCGAGCTGGTGGAATCCGAGTTGAGGATTGGTCATCCACATGGGTTTACTCGGGAATATTTTTGGCACGGAAAAATGAGAGATTACTGGGCTGGTGGTCTTTTTCTCATGCAACTCAATGGTCAAGATTGAGATGCTCGTCGATACAATTCACCACGGGTACATATTCGGTGAATCGCCACGACATGGTCTTCCCGATCAATGGAATAGAGTATGCGCCAATTGGCGACGGCATATTGGATCATGCCTGGCAAGTCGGGATGCATGGAGTCGTGACGAAGATTCACCGCGTTGGAAGCCAGCCATTTGGTTTTATCCAACAGGCGCTGGGCCATGGTCTGTTCAGGAGCACGGAGATCGTTGAGCACGGCAGGGAGGTAGCTGATGCGATACCAGGGCATGGGGGGGTTACCAGCGGAGGCCGAGTTTTTCGGCAATCTCATCCCCGGTTGTCCGTTCCGATGATGCCAAGGATTCTTTGAGTCTGGCCCGAACCGTTTCGTCCAACGGCAATCCAAGATCGGGGTCGCCTAACAGGTCACACAGACGATCATCGACCAGGCCGTTGACCAGTTCCTTGAATTTTTGTTGAGACAGTTCTGAAAGTTTCATGTATGAGGGTTCCTATCCTGTTCGAGTTTCCAGAAAACGCAGGTGGAGGTTTACTGGAGAATGCTTAAAAGTTTCCAGCCTGGATGACATCGTCTAAATTGTTGATGTCGAGCCAATGCCCGACGGTGTAGAGCACGCGAATCGTTTGATGGTTTTTGAGTAATTCTTGAAACAATGTCGCCATTCCGGCTTTGTGATTGCCAGAATGGGCAAGAATTTCGGGTAGCAACGTCTGGAGTTGTTTTGCACCAGAAGAGGAGACTTTGAGAAATCCCATCCAGACGCCATGAATTTTTTCCGTAGGGAGAGATGTCCCCAACTGTGTGAGATGGATTTGCGCATTAAAGGCCTTGCGAGAATTTGGCGCCGTGCATTCTGCAAATCCTCCCAGGCGGGTATAACTGGTTTTCTCCTGCCAATCGCTGTCCACAAAAATGACAAAATCCTCTTTTTCCTGAAGCAACGCTTGCGGGATATAGGAATTAAACAACACGTCACCATAGGAAATGATGAGGTCATGATCGTGTTGACCTTTGGCTTGAAGTGCTTTGAACAGCGAGTCTAATTCGCCGGTTGTGGCAAAATCGTCATTATCCACGTATGCCAAATGAGGGAGGTTGACGGCCTCTTTTTTATAACCGCGGACCACTGTAATGTTTTTAATGCCTACAGCATTATAGGCATCGACAATATGCGATAAGATCGGAACACCCCGAATAGAGACCATGGTCTTGGGTTTATCTTCCGTCAGTTCACCCAGCTCATCTCCCCGAGAGGCGGCAAGGACAATCGCTGAAGCATGGTCGGACGTTTTCGGAAGGTAGCGTTGCTCGGCCTCCATGAGTTCAGCTGCTCCTTGCAGACGGAAGACTTCAGCCACCGGCACGATGTGATCTTCAATCGATAAAAGGTTTTCGTGTTCTTTCAGCGTGCGTGCGGTAGCTTGCATGCTGGCAATGGCTGAGCGGAGCATATGATTGGCCCAAATGACCAGGGAGAACCCATGCTGGCGGAAGACATCTGTAGGAGTGGCATAGTACTTGGTCGGAACGATGACTACAGGGCACCGGTTTGCCCATTCACGTTTGAACGCCAAGATTTCATCAGGCACGGCTAACGCGCTGTGAATTAAAATGCCGTCTGCACCCGCTTGGTGATAGGCTTCGGCTCGTCGCAAGGCCTCGGCCAAACCCCATCCGCAAATGAACGCTTCGACGCGGGCGATAATGCAGAAATCAGGGTCAGACTGCGCATCTTTGCCGGCTTTGATCTTTCCACAAAACTCATCCATATCGGCGAGGGGTTGCGTATCTCCCTTGAGAAAGCTGTTGGTCTTGGGAAACTGCTTATCTTCAATACAAACCGCCGCAATGTGGCGTTGTTCCAATTTTCGAATCAGGCGCTGCATATTATTGAAATTGCCATAGCCCGTGTCGCCATCAAGCAAAATAGGAATGTGGGTGGCGTCAGACATAAATTCCAGATTGTCCAGAACCTGTGTCCAACTGGCCTCGTTATTATCGCGAACACCAAATTGTGCCGAGATGGAGAGCCCACTTGCCCAGATGCCGTGGAAACCCGCTTCCTCGACAATTTTGGCGCTGAGACCATTGTGAGCCTCACAAATAAATTCAAGCTGCGTGGACAGAAGAAGTTGTTTGAATTGTGTTGATTTTGGTGATTGGAGTTCGCGTGGCATCATGAGAAAAGGTGATAGTGTTTCAGTCAGGTGGTTCAATGAAGTACAGAAGTCTACATCAAGGGGAATCGTACTGCCAAACCTTTTAATGTTTTATGCCCTTCGACCACATGTGTTGCCCTTGCAGTTGCCGGAGGAACGTGAGAGGGGGAATGATGCGGGGCAAAGCACGGGGCGGGTTCGAAAAGAATGGGGGGGGAGGAGAAGGGCATAGCCACGAGGACTATGCCCTTGCCCTGTAATTTATGGAGTGCGGCTAGTGATTTCAAGCAGATGGTACCCAAACTGCGTTTTCACAGGTCCATGGACCTTGCCGAGTTCGCCGCTAAACACGACGGTATCAAATTCTTTGACCATTTGGCCGGGACCAAATTCGCCCAAGTCTCCACCTTGTTTGCCTGATGGACAGGTGGAATGTTCCTTGGCGACGGCGGCAAAATCTCCACCGCCCTCAATTTGTGTTTTCAAGTTGTTGCAGGCTTCTTCTGTAGAAACCAAAATGTGACGGGCTCGCGCTTTCGCCATGAGTGTTCTCCTTTGAGGCTAAATATATGGACAAACGTCTTTTTCTCATGATTGGCGGACTGACGTCAAATATCCATCAGAATCACGTAGGGGACACCGCTGAGGCAGCAGCTTCATGAACGTCTCGCTGCCATCCCTTGAGAGGGATGTAGTCTCTCCGTTATCCGGAATGTGTGGCGTGCGTTTCGTACAGGATTGGGTCGACGTGTTACCCATCGGGGTTCATCGCCAGATAATCGCAAATAAAATCGAAGACGAGTTCGTCGACATTGTCGTAAATGGTTTGGACGCCCCCGGTTGTCACGACGCCTTGTTCCCAGGTGCTGGCATGTCCGCTGGCGGAGTGGTGTACGAGGGCCACCAATTGATGGATCTCCAGGTCGATCCGGCAGGCGTAGCGCTTGGGACCTAAGGGCAGAGCGGCGATATTGAGATATAAATACGGCTCACCCGGCAATTTGGCTGCTTCCAGTTCCTTGACGATGCGAATCCCTGCCGTTCGTAGTTGCATCTCCACGCGTTTTCGCAATGCAGTTCGGGTTACTACTCCCTTCAGTTCCGGTCCCACGTCTTCAACGACCACATAGATGCCATGCATCCCCATGAGTGATTTTTTTCTCAGCATAGAATTATCTGCCTTCCACAAAGTCTGTTTGAGCTCAAATGATAAAGGTTGTTGCGTTAAAGGATTGTAGCCAGATTCCCTATGCCTTGTCTTCTTTGGCCTTCCGCAGGTAATCACCAAGGATTCCCCGACTGTGTTCATCATCATGACAATAGGTGCAGAGGTTTTCCCAGTTCGATCCGTCCGGGGGGTTGTTGTGGTGATTGCCGTCTTTGTGATGCACCGTCAGGAGGTGTCTGGTCTTGAGGTCGAACTCTCTGGCGCATTTTGCGCAGATCAGCCCGTGGATCTTGAGTGACTGTTCCCGATAGGTGCTGTTGCTGGAGGAGGAAGGCTTGGGGCGGAGTTCTTTGAGAATCTGGTCAACCGGCTTATCGACTGCCGGTTTTTGGAGTCGTCGTAATTTTGGTCGACCTTTGTATGAATTCCCCATGAGGTTCGTTCTTTCAAAAAACTGCGTCTGTTTCTTTCCTCACACCTGCTGTGAAGCCGGCGTAGGGTGGATGCGACGATTGTCGAAAGTTTCCAGTAATTTGTCAATCCTTTCCAAAAGTCTACGGCATGGTTGAAACCTGGGCACGAACATTCCAGCGTTATGATGGTTCAACCGAGGTTGAATGGGAAATTAGAAGACACGTTTCAAGATATTTGTTGTTCAGCAATCAACAGCTAAAGACATTGGGGGGAGTTTTCGCACAGGCAAGGCCTTCTTTCATCTCACAACGTGTGGATGTTTGGCTGAAGTTCTTTTGTAATGTGGTGGATGCCAGTCAGTCGATAGAACACGTTTTTAGATCAAGACCATAAAGATCAGCTTGTCAGGAGTAATGGCATCGTGCGGCAAATCTCTCTGTGCCGATAAATGGCTAGGGAAGCCGGAGTCCCAGGGATTGAAGTTGTTTTTCTGCAGCTTCCGCCCACCCCCGATTAGCAGCTGGACTGGCAGGGCTTGGATGTAAGATTGTCCCAATTGAAATCGGATGATGCCCAAGCGCAGCTTTGGCACGGTTTGTGGCGAATTGGCCCACGCCAATAACGAAGTCTGGCTGAAGACGATCGACAATGCGCGTGAGTGCCAGATCACAGATCGCAAAAACGGCTTCACGCTCATGTGTGGGAAGTTTATCCGGGGTTCGATTTTTACCGCTCTCTTCCATGAAGACCAACGGGCAGTAATTCACCACGAAGAAACGTGCAAAGAAGGCTTCGGGGTCCCGGAACTTTTCTTTGAAGAATCCCCACAACCGTTGTCCGCTGATTTCACTTCGAGCGCAATCAAATCCCTGAATGGGTCGCTTAGGATGTTCCACCTGAGGGCGATCGATAGGACATGTAATCCCGAGCCAATCTCGGACATGTGCGATTTCACCGAATGGCACCCCAGTTTGCGCCATCCCATAGGGACCGGGGTTCATCCCTAAAAAAATCGTTTCTTTTCTGCCATTACCAAACCGACGGATGAATTGATCGTGTGCCCGACGGGCATACACCAGAGGATTATAGATCGTCTTCACGGGAGCACTGAACGTGAGTTGCGCCAACTCATCGTTCAAATCATTGATGATCGTGTTCCAGGATGTGGCCATGTTTCGATTTCCAATTGGAGAATGATGATAGCCTGATTAAGAGTTTTCGGCTATCGGGCAAGCGTCCTTCTATAGTTGGAACATTGAATCCTTTTCTTATTGTTGCATGAGTACTTGGGGGTCTTTGACAGTATAACCCGATTCCCGGGTGAATTTGTGGAGGTCGTCTATGCGTTGTTGGAGTTCGGGGTGGGTGGAAAAGTAGTGGGTTAATCCAAAATCAGCTTCGGCATCTTGAGCTTGGAGGGTTTCAAAGAGTTCGGTGGCGCCGCCGACATGTCCGAAGTGGCATTGCAGCGCCTCGAGAGCGGTGTGGTCGGCCTGGCTTTCACGGGTTTGGGAATATTTCGCTGTTCGTAGATTTATCGTAGAGGCCAATATATCCGAAATGCCTGAATCTCCCCCAAAGGCCAACATGGCCAAGATGCTCAAGACAATCCCTCTTCCCATTAATCTCAGGTGATCGCGATTTTTGAAATGTCCGAGCTCATGGGCCAAGATAAACATCAGGCCATTTGTTGAGGAAAGAGAATCTACCAGTCCGGAGAAGACCACCATTTTCCCTCCCGGAATCGCCATGGCATTCACGACTTCAGATTTCACAAGGCTTACGGTAATGGGATAGGGTAGGGCGAGGCAGGGAGCAAGTGAGTCTACAAGACGTTGGAGCTTGGCTTGCTCTTCTGGTATCGACTCTTCTCCGAAATCCCAATTGAAATCAACCGTGGAAAAAAGTTTGGTTTCTTGTTCGGAGGAGAGATAATCAACCGCCACGTCCACAACCAAACCCAGAGCCCAATAGCCGATGAGGACAAAGATGACCACGCCGGCCATGAGCATGAAAAATTCTCGCAGTGGTTGTTGATGCGAGACATTGTCGTTGTGTGTGGGGAGGGAGGGTTGGTAGTTCACGGGTGTGGAGGTGAGGCTTGGTGAAAATAGATGGCGGTGCCATAAGCTAACACTTCAACGGCCCCAATCCGATCACCACTCTCCCCCTTAGAAATAGAGGAGGTTTCAATGCGGATATTGAGGATTTGGTCAGCGGTCGGACACCGTTCCTTCATGCGGAGAATGGCTTCGCGGCGGGCGCGATCCAAGAGGGTTTCATACGATTGAATCGTGCCACCAAAGAGGCTCCGCAGTCCGGCCAGTATTTGTTTGAAGAAATCCACTGAAATGACCACATGGCCATGGACCAACTCGGCATGACTGATGAGTGAACTGTTCTTCATGGGGTTTTTACAAGAGGTTGCCGGAAGACGAACCAACATTCCCTCTCGAGCATGAATGGACCGGTAATGCCGGCTTTCCGCTAACTTCCCGAAGATAAACCCTAATGCGATTAACACTAAAAAGATGCTCAGACTATC
>QJYE01000305.1 GCA_003235785.1 Nitrospirota bacterium | reverse complement strand
ACTGTTTTGTTACCCACAACTCATGGTAATCGAACCTACCATCAATTGCGGGGTCCTCCGGTTTGTTGCCTCGGTGCAAATGTTCTTATGTTTGAAGTGGAGCCGCCCTCAATTAGCGAGAGCAGCTGTAGTTTCTGACTCACTTATTTACATTTAATCCAACGAAAGGAGGGCGCGTGATGTTTATGAAACGTTCTACGTCAAAAGCTTGTTTGGCTGGGAGGGCCGGAAGACTTTGGTTCTGAGATGTTTCAGATCTGATACTTTTCCGGTTGGATATAAAGAAAGAAAGGGGGATTTATTTTTTCTATACTCGATTGTCACATGAGAAACCAAGGCATCGGAAGATGCCTGAAACCGTAAAGGGAGAACTAACATGAGTCTGAGAATATCAATTATTGTCATGACCGCAGTCGCCGGGTTTGCCATGAGCGGAACCGCCTGGTCGCACGGTGCTCAGGATCCCGTGCAAGCGGGAGACCTGGAGGCGCTTACTGAGGAATCTAACCTTGTGGTACATGGTTCAGTCGTAGAGGTCGAATATCAGACAGTGACGGAAGAAGGCGAGACGGTGCCCCAGACCCGCGTCACCTACCAGGTGAAGGAGGCGCTACGTGGAACAGCCGAAGGCCAGACGGTCACGCTCCAGTTTCCTGGCGGGCCTGATGGCATGGGTGGATTTCTTGCTGTCAGCGGAGTCCCCCTTTTCCAAAAGGGAGAGGAGGACATCATTTTCGTCCAAAATAACGGGGAGGAGAATGACTGTCCTCTTGTCAACTGCGAGTACGGTCGCTATCGAGTCAGCCAGAATCGGGTCTACAACACGCATGGGAAGCCTGTGAGGGGGATAAAGGGAAATAACGCCCTTGCGCGTGGCCATAGTGCACCGAACTTCAACACCTTCAGTTACCCCGCCCCCAAGTTTGATGACTTGATTCAGAATCCCGAGGTCAAAGCGATGCTTGCCCAGAGGAGGATGTCTGTGCAGCAAGCACGCGCCGAGTACGCAAAGAGTGCTCCCAAGATGATCACACTCTATGCTGACGTACCAGGGGAGTCCCAGGGCAAGGACAACGCCGACAGGGATCCCCTTGAGGAAAAGGCTATGCAGGGGACGAAGGGGAAAGCCCGTGGACCACAGCTTAGGAACGAAATAGGTCCGGAGGCTGTGTCCACGACGGCCTTCTTTTCCAAGGTCAGGGCTGTGGCAAAGCAGGCAAAGCGCCGCCCGACGGGCGTGAAGAACGCGCGCAAGAGTGGCCCGATCAAGCTTATGAAACCTGGATTCCAGAGAATGACCCCGGCCCCAATGGCGCCAAATCCTCCCAGTTTCCCGAGGCAGGCCAGCGCAGCGGACGAGGCCGAGGTCAGGGCATTGATAGGACAGGACTTCAACCCAGTCCTGAAACCCATGCAACCGAACCTCAACCCAGCCTTGAAACCTGGGCAACTGAACCGTAACCCGATTCGCTCACGAGGGCTTGAATCATCTTCCCCACTGGAGATTCCCGATCCCGAACCACCGGCACTTCCCAATTTTGAACTTCAGGGAGAAGCAACTGAAAAGAAATAGGTACTAGCCTTGCAAACCAGCCAAAGGAGAAGATCATGAAAACATTGTTAACACTAGCCTTGGCCATCACGATTGGCCTCTTAGCCCAGGACGCCTTCGCTTATAGCTACAAGTATTGTGGAAGCAGCGGGAACAAGATTAAGTGGGGCGGTACGAGTAAGACCCTCTACGCCAGCACGGTAAGCTTCCCGGCCGGTTATTGGCAGAATGGAATACAGGATACCATCAACATCACCAACCGAAACCCGAGCAAATTTCGTTACTCATTGGCGATGGACTCTGGTGGTGTGGGTCGAGGGAACGGACAGTCGGAAATATGGTTCTCCTCGTCCCTCTGCAGTCCGGCCTGTGCCTATCAGTATTATTCATGTTATTGGCTCTTTGGCTGGCACTACGGAATGAATGAGGTAGATATCGTGTACAGTACGTCCACCTCATGGACTGCGAGTACCGCCAAAAGTGGATTGATCCGCTATGGAGGGACTAAGCGTGCACTCCAATCAACCGGCGTCCACGAGCTAGGACATGGTCTCATTCTCAACCATGTGAACTCCGAATATAATATCATGGGGTCCGACTTTGAGCACATGCATGCCAATGGCGGGACCGCCTTCACCTATGTCGGAGAGGACGCAGCCGATGGAATGGTCTATCTTTATGGGGACCGCGGGGGCTGGGAGAATGTATACGTCACACACTGGAAATATTCTGGAGCCTCGGGAGAATACAGTGATCACACCAAGACGGTGATTCGGAATAGTAGTGGAACCACTCTGCCTACAGTGAATGTTGCTGGAGAAACAGGGCATCGCGTGACTCGTGGCACCTGGGTCCAGGCCGAATTCACGTTTGAGAACAATGGGTCGACTACGCAATCCAGCGTTCCCGTTGGGTTCTACATCTCGACCAACGATTACATCTCGACGGGTGACCGTAGAGTGGCAACCCGCACTCTCACTCTGGCTCGGGATAATGTGTACACGTCATCGACCTGGGTGTACATTCCAACGGACCTGACGCCCAACCGATCCTACTGGCTTGGTGCTATTGTCGACTACACGAACAGCAGAGCGGAACAGGTTGAGTACAACAACGCAACCTATATTCCCATGTACGTGCAGTAACTCTTGAACCTTTATTCCTTGAGGTGTGGGGCCGGTACCATCCTGTCCCACACCTCAGTGATTGCGAATGATGTCATTTAGCGGATATCGATAGTGAAGCTGAATGCCTGCTCAGGAGTGGTTCCTGTCCCTGACCTCAGCAGTTCGAAGTGCACCTTCCCGCTTCCAACAGAGCGAGTTTGGAAACGAAAAACCTGGACCAGCCCTGTCTCAGACTTGCGACTCCCCATGTCATTTGCCTTCGTGAGGGGAAGCCCATCCTCGACGCGAGGTTTCCACACCGAAGCTCCATCGGCCAATGGCAGTTCAAACTCCAGCCAGTCTCCGGATTCCACCAGGACTGTGCGTCCAACGTCCGCCTTAGTAAGAATATGAACGGGGATTGGTATCCCTGGTAAACGTTCATTGTCGTTGTTCCTCTGCCCGCAGGCAGTTCCCAAGAAGCTGGCGAACAGCAGGCTGAACAGGAAGACTCGAACCATCTTGGATGGTCGGGCTCTAGGCCATAATAACGGTTTGCAGCAGTTGATCCCGTGAATTCTTTTACGCATTTCTGATCCTCTCTGTTTGACTTTGCGATTGACGTGTCCGAAGGTGAAGATTGAATGGGATCACTGCACGCTTTTCTGAATAATTGGAAGTGTATTGTAAATTTTCAGCAATAGTCAGGTGACGAATTCTTAATGTTTTAATTACTCCTTCCGGCTTTCGATAAAAC
>QJYE01000433.1 GCA_003235785.1 Nitrospirota bacterium | reverse complement strand
TGCTCTATTTTCCCAACAGGAACGATCGCTTTTTTCTTAGGCATGGATATTAAGCCCTTTATTTTTAGATTTTAGCCGGCCGCAAATTGCGACTGCATTTTAAAACACTAACGTCGCTGATCAGCCGCGCGGTTTTCTGCGTCGGCTGAATTAGCTTTGTTAGGTGGCAATAAGTTGTGTAAATGATCCTTCCCTTTTTTAACCATGGACGAAAAAAATAATCCCTTGTACTTATTCAAAAATATATTTTGCTTTTTTGTTCCTTGAGGCTTTCTTCGGTAACTTTTTCCATATCCAACTTGTGCGACCAGCTATTAGACATATCGTTTATTTTTAGAACCTCTTCAGGGCAGTTGGATACACATGCTAAACAGGAGTGGGACATAATTCCTCACAAGCCATACACATGCTGCACTCTTCGCCACCTCTTGTCGGAAGTTGTGTGACCACCTTAAATCTTGATGTTTCGGCAGAATCAAGCTGTTCTTCCGTATATTCTGTCTTTTCCAATTCGCCTAATATTCTATCATCCTCACCAGTAAATCTTTTGCAGGTAAGCTCAACATAATCTTTTGCCACTTTAAAATCGAGTTCATTAGGTCGATCTCCCAGAGCCCTCCAGCCACCAAGGTTGAATGTATGGGCACCTAAGAATTCAGCGGATGACACAACGCGAAAATGTTGTTCTTCCAATATTTCCCGTGTTGAATAATGAGTGGGGTGGACGCCAAACCCGCCATACGTGAAGAACATGGAACATTTTTTTCCCTGGCCATTGAGCGTTCTTAACCATTCTCTCACCACTTTCGGAGCCCGCCTGGCGTGAACAGGCGCTCCAAACACCACGGCGTCATAAGGAGCCAAATCAATCTTTTCCTGTCTGTTTGTATAGGAGGTCATATTCGACATGGTGACTTCAACCCCCATCTCGGCAAACCTCCCTTCAATAACCTTTGCCATTTTCGCTGTGTTTTCAGTGGCTGAAAAATACAATATCAATACTTTCATAAAACTCTCTCCTCCCTTTTAAAGAATAATTACAGAGGGTGCCCTCTTTTCATGTGTAATTTAGCCACATAACGGACAAGTTAAGCTGCTGGCCGAGCGGGCGCGCTTTTTAGTCATGGCGAGCAGATAAAGCGTGAACGCGAAGGAGCCATCAGCTTCAACCTGTTGTTAGGTTCCGCTGATCATATGTCTTCTAATCTAATGCCTTTTCCAGCCTTCACGCTGGTCCGTGCCGATTCAATCCGCTTGAGAAATCGTGGGTCATGCTCCAACCGATAATCGAACCAATCATCCTCAGTTTCGAATCCGATCAGCACGCCTGCAGGTTTCCCATGACGTGTAATGATGATCTCCTCTTTTTCTGCCATCCGGAGCAATCGTGAAAGGTCATCCTTCACCGTGGACAACGCGACCTTTTTCATATTTCATCCTCCCATCTCCTCCAGCCAGGTAGCCGCTTCCGATTTTGGGACAATGGCCAATACCTCGACACGGTTTCCGGTAATGTCGTAGAACACCCTGATCTCCCCCACCCGCGATCGATACTGCGGATGCGAAAGTCCCCGAAGCCGTTTGATCCGGCTCTTGCTCACTTTCTTTGGTTCGTGGCGGAGATGTCGTTCAAGCGCATCTTTCACCTCCGCCCGGTCGTGGGCTTTGAGGCGCTTCAGGTCCTGCGCGGCTTCGGGGGCGAGAATGATCTCATAGTTCATTCTGGCCATAATGTAGCCAGATTTTCGTCCCAGGTCAAACCCGATAGGGCTTGATGGTTTTCAGCGTGAACCTAACGCTCAAGCTGAGCTGCGGGGCCTCAGGTATTTCGACGGGCGGCCGCCAGCTCCAGCCTGTGGTTAGGCAGTTCAATTTGCTGACTTTCGTTCACTAATATAGAAAACGATCACGGCGTTCAACACGGTGTCCCCTGTTCCATCCTTTATCTCAAGGGGAACCTGTACATCTCCTGGGACGAGAACGCTTGGATCAACGGAACATTTTCCAACCAGTTTTCCTTTTGCCTTCTTGATGAACCGGACTGTCATCTCTTTCGTAATGCACCTTAGGTTTGAGGGAAGAGACGCATCTACCGCGAGCCCCCCCGTCAGCTCGCTCAGAGTGCAGAGAGCACCGGCATTGACGCTTCCCAGGTGGTTTCGTATCGACCGGCGATCTTTTATTTTCACCTGGCAATATCCCGAACGCAAGTCCGTCACTTGGGGATGAATCGACGAAAAGTATGGCACGTGGATAGATAATGCCCTGCTGAAAAGAATATTGCCGAGTGGATATCTCGTAAATCGTTCATATAGGGTGAGAGTCCCGCTCATCGCTGATCTCCTTTCTAGACCCAAAGGGAGCTCGATGACGAGATGACGCTCAATATTTAACCTGCCTAACGCTCAGGCTAAGCTGCGGGGCCACGGGATTTCCGGCAGGGCAGCCGTCAGCTTCAGTCTGTTGTTATGCGGCAGTCAACGGATTGATCCGATCAATCTTTTTCTTTGCGGCACGGGCTGTCTCCCAGAGATCTACGGCCCGCTGTGCGTTGAGCCAAAACTCGGGGGTGTTGCCAAACAGGCGGGAGAGCCGAAGGGCCATCTCGGGACTCACCGCTCGCCGTTCGCGGAGCAACTCGTTGACGGTCTGACGGGATACTCCGATGGCCCTGGCAAAGGATGCCACGCTTAGTCCGTAGTCAGGTAGAAAGTCCTCCCGCAACATCGCACCGGGATGGGTAGGGCGGATCTTCCTCTTTCGGGTATTGAGAATACTCATGTGACACCTCTCCTCAGTGATAATCGGTCAGTTCCACATCATATGCATCGCCGTCGATGAACCGGAAACAAATCCTCCATTGTTCGTTCACCGAGATCGAGAACTGGCCTTTTCTATCCCTTTCCAGTTCATGGAGCCGGTTGCTTGGCGGAACCTTCAGTTCTTCCAGTCGGGTTGCCAGGTCGATGTATTCCAACTTCCGTACGGCCCGTTTCCAAATATCGGGAGGAAATCGTTTCGATTTGCCGGTGTCGTACATCTCCTGTGTGTGACGATCGGCAAATGTCTTAATCATGCATTAATGGTAATCTGTCACGTGACGCTTGTCAATGAGGATGTGCATCGTCCGCATAACGCTCAGGCTAAGCTGCGGGGCCACAAGTATTTCGTCGGGCGGCCGTCAGCTTCAGCCTGTTGTTAGGCAGTAGACGTCTGTTGATTCCGAATAGGTTAACCCCTGCCCAACATGATCTCAGCAGCGATGCGAACAGCACTTGCGACGACTTCCGCACACTTCTCGGGACCGCCGGAAGATAAATACATGGCAGACTCTACCGGATTCGCCAGGTTGTACCTCTTCCCCAGTTTGGTCTCCAGGATAGCGCCGCACATGGTGCTCCCTTGTTCCTTCTCAAACTGGCGACAGAATTTCCGCGCAGGGGGTAACGACCGCAGGTATCCGGACATGTCATCGATGTTGTCGCGTCCGTAGACCAACCCGAGAGCCATGAGAGACCCGATAACGGCACCGCATGTCTCACCTCGGAGAGCAACTCCCGGGAAAGGTGTGAGGGCCCTCAAAATTTTGCCGTCGTCTAAATCGAACTGTTCTTTTAGGACGAGAAAAGAGGTCTGAGCGCAGTTGCCGGATTCCAAAAGTATCTGGACAGCTCTATCCGTGACTTTCTTCAGCACTTCTTCTCGGGAAGCTTCAGTATTCATCTTCTGAGCCTCCTTTCATCGGGCAGAGACTACCTGCCTAACAGTTGCTTAGACGGTGTGGGGTTGACGGGTGAAGAGTCCGGGTTGCG
>QJYE01000131.1 GCA_003235785.1 Nitrospirota bacterium | reverse complement strand
CGGAGAGCAGATGGCCAGAGTCAAGCCGCAAAATTCTCCCCTTCAATTGTTCCACGACCTGTCGGTTGTGTGTCGCCATCATCACCGTGGTACCACGGGCATTTATGGACTTAAATAATTCAGCAATTTCTGTGGTGAGTTGAGGATCTAAGTTTCCGGTGGGCTCGTCCGCCAGCAAGATGATGGGGCTATTCACAATTGCTCGAGCGATACAGGCGCGTTGTTGCTCACCGGCCGACAGTACCGAGGCCTGCGTCGTTTGTTTATGTTCCATGCCGACTGCACGGAGTGCTTCAAGCACTTTCCGCCGTGATTCAAATGAAGAGAGGCCTCGAATGATAAGGGGGAGGGCCACATTTTCAAAAACGGACCGATGTGGAAGCAGTTTGAAATCTTGTAGGACAAATCCCATCGTACGGCGGTGATAGGGCACATCCGCTCGACGAAGTCTGGCAATATTACGATTTTGAACGAGAATTTGCCCGTCATCCGGGTGCTCCGCTCCGAAGATCAGCTTGAGTAAGGTCGTTTTACCAGCTCCGCTTGGTCCTGTGAGTAATACACATTCGCCTTTTTCAATTCGAACCGAGATATCGGATAATGCGAGGCAACCCTCATAATATTTCGTCACGTGAAATAACTGAATCATACGATCTACCCGTGGTGGGTGCACCAGAATCCCCTCCCGCAGGAGTGAGAGGGGCATGAATAATCTGACGGTTGGGCATCCGATCCGCTTGCTCACGAATAGGCATTAAAAGTTAGCAGAGAGAGCAGCGTGGCAGCCGGGTCCAGAAGTCCGTTCTTGTTAACTTACCATTGCCAAGAGGAGCTGGAAACCTCAAATGCCTGTTCGATGTGAGTTACTTGAGGCAAATGTTTGTCGGTGCCCACGACAAGGATGACATCAAATCGGCAATCCTGATTGGATAACCCCCGTTGTGACAGATAACACGACGCCAATTTAATGATCTGTTGTTGTTTGTGAGTACTGATGGCATAAGGAGCACCTCCGAATTGGGTGCCTCGCCTGGCTTTGACTTCAACGAAGACCAGGATTCCGTGATCTTTAGCGATCAGATCCAATTCTCCCCCTGCTATGCGCAGGTTTTTCTCTAGGATTCGATAACCCTTATTTCGTAGCATCTGTTCGGCCAGGGTCTCTGCGGACTGCCCAAAGGCGTGAGAGGGGGACAGCATAGAATGTGTTATGCCTCAAGACAGGCCCGAACAGGACGAAAGCTCCGTCGATGTGCGGGACAGGGGCCGAATTGTTGTAACCGTTTCAGATGTTCGGGGGTGGGGTAACCCTTATGGTGATGAAAATCATAGTCAGGAAATCGTTCGTGATAGGTCTGCATGATGCGATCTCGAGAGACTTTGGCTAGGATAGAAGCGGCAGCAATTGAAATGGAGAGTTGATCCCCTTTGATGACAGAACGTTGATGGATGAAGACTGTAGGGAGGTGGAGGGCATCAAGAATCAGGTAATCTGGTGGGGCCCCAAGATGCTTGATGGCTCGAGAACCAGCTAACCGTGTGGCCCCTAAAATATTCAACTCGTCGATTTCTTGTTCTGAGGCGGTTCCAATTCCCCAAGCCAGAGCATGGGCCGTGATGCCGGAAAAGAGAGTCTCGCGTTGATCTTCAGAAAGGAGCTTGGAGTCGTCCAGAACTTTCAGGGACCATCGTCGAGGAAGAATGACGACCGCGGCGACAACCGGCCCGGCTAATGGCCCGCGACCGGCTTCATCAAGGCCCGCGATCCGTCTGAATCCACAGGCCCAGGCAGATGTTTCAAAAAAATCTGTCGGTCCCATAGGGGTATCTGGGAGTGATCTGGAAATGGGAGTACTCAAGACTGACCGGTCAGGAGGCCGGTTCTCTCCATGCCCTCCCTATTCCGAGGCGTCAGAACTGTTTGTGTCTTCAGACGAGAGTTCTTCGACACCTGTTGACGTCTCAGTTTTTTTTGTTTTCGACGTTCGCGAGAATTCCCGCTCGGAAATTTTTGCCGCCTTGCCTTTTTTGTCCCGAATATAATAGAGCTTGGCGCGACGGACTTTACCTTTTCTGACGACATCGATGCCCGCAAGATTCGGGGAGTGCAATGGAAAGATGCGTTCAACGCCAACCCCGAAGGAGATCTTCCTGACAGTAACGGTCTCTGCTGCCTTTCGTCCTTTTCGGCCAATCACCAACCCTTCAAAGATCTGGATTCGCTCTTTTTCCTCTTCCTGGCCTTTCTTTTTGCCGGAAACCCGTGCTTCAACGACTCGGACTTTGACCCGAACGGTATCACCAATTTCAAAAAATGGGACGGTCTCTGATGCAAAAGATTGTTCTAATCGTTCTAACTGATTCATGCGCGCCTTCCTCCTTCAAGGTCTCTGCGGATCGCATCCCGCCGAGGTATAGTCGTGTTCAAGTTCTTGTAACAGTTGGTGATCTTCTGTATTGAGTGGATGATGATCCAATAAATCAGGACGTTTAAGCAATGTCTGGCGAAGCGATTCTTTTCGGCGCCATCGACGAATGGCTTCGTGGTTACCAGAAATCAACACGTCTGGGACAGAATAGCCTCGAAGGTCAGCCGGGCGCGTAAAATGCGGATAATCTAACAAGGACTCGACAAAAGATTCTTGTTGGGCCGAATGGGGGTCCCCTAAGACGCCTGGAAGATGTCGCATGGCGGCGTCGATCATCATGAGAGCCGGAAGTTCCCCTCCAGTCACGACGTAATCGCCGAGAGAGATTTCTTCCACCGACAAATGGGTGCGCACACGCTCGTCGATTCCTTCATAATGTCCGCAAATAAAGACCAGGGGACGAGATTCCCGGCTTAGTTCCAAGGCCAATCCATGCGAAAACCGAATTCCTTGTGGCGAGGGAAGAAGAATGCGGATGTCCCCGACGTCTCGTTGAAGAGCCTCGATTGCCAGAAAGATGGGTTCCGCTTTCATCACCATGCCGCCGCCGCCGCCGTAGGGCGTATCATCGGTGGAGCGATGTGGGTCATTGGTATAGTCACGAAGATTATGCGTACGCAGCGTGAGCAGACCTTTTTCCTGGGCACGTCTCATGATGCTCTGGGAGCCCACTGCCTGAATCAGTTCTGGAAAGACTGTGAGAAGATCACAATGCATGGCTAAGGTTCCACCATTCTTTTGAGGCGACATGCAGGCATTGATTGTCTAAATCCACCTTCTCAATGGTTTTTCGATTGGCAGGGATAAGAAATTCTGCCTCCTTATTTCGTACCACCAGTACATGGTGCTGGGGATATTCTCGTATTTCTTCGACATGGCCCATGTTTTGTCCATCAGGGTCTTCAACGCGAAGTCCGATTAATTCAAATTGATAAAACGTATCAGGTTCCCGTGGGAGATCGTGGCTGGTCGGAATGCGAACCCACGACCCACGAAAAAGAGCAGCTTCCT
>QJYE01000497.1 GCA_003235785.1 Nitrospirota bacterium | reverse complement strand
GGGGAAATTGACGCGCGTTTCTTAGCAACCGACGAAGCCGATTTCTTTTCAGTTGTCTTCTTCTGAAGAGCCCCTTGGGCTTTCGCCACTGTTTTCCTCACACCCGTTACCGGCTTCTTTCCCGTACCCGCTTTCGTCTTTGACGGCATAAATATCTCCTTTTGAAAAATATTTGAAAATTACGTTCGTGACAATGAGGCTAGCCTACAATATTCCAAGCTGGCAGTTCCTCTATTTACGAAAATCCTTTTGATAGCATTTGACCAAAAGTCTTCCCACAGACTGCTTCTCCTCAAGCACCTGGCTTATTTGCCTCAGCACAAAAACACGAAGCCCATTATATGGGATATTGGCAAACGATAAAACAGGGAGCAAGGAACGCGACACGCAGGGAGGATTAGGCGATAGATTCTTCCACGGGCAACGAAGCGGAAACGAGTGAGGTATAGGCGCTGAGACGACTTTCCAGGTTTTTGATTTCTTCGATTTTCTTTGAGAGCTCCATCTCCAATAAATTATTGTGGAGTTCCGCATTCCGGAGTTCATCCTGAAGACTTTGTAATTCAGGATGAAAGCGGTCGAGCTTTTGCTGAGTATCTTTCAACTCGCCTAGAAGTCGATCTTGGGTTTCCTGTAACTCCTTCGTCAATTGGGTATTGAAATTCTGTAGATTCCGAATCTCTTTAAATTTTTCTTCCTTCACCAGAGACAACTGAGTCTCCAGACTATTGACCTGATCTTGCAAAGCAGATTTTTCGTCACGCAAGGCATCAACAAAGGTTTCAACTTCCTCTAGAAGATCAGCAATATTTTTTTTGTCATGCATAAGTCGGCTCTCATTGGCAGACCGTGAAGATTCTCGCGAGTGTTTGATTACCCTATCGGCGAATTTTCCTTCAATATTAAGGCTTTACCTCATTGAAATGCCGTGGGGCCTTCTCTCCATTTTTTGACATCTTTCGTTTTTCGGTTTTTTGGTGCCTATGGTCAGGGTCAATGGGCGTTTCCCTCTTGACAATTTTCGATACAATGAATTAAATATACTATTCCTATCGTTTTAGTATGAATTAAACAATGAACCGATTTCCCATTAAAGTGACGTACGGAATTATGGCTACCATAGAGCTCGCGCGCCATGACCGGTCAATCCCGCTCCAAGCGAAAACCATTGCTAAGCAACAAGGCATTCCTGCTCGATTTATTGAACAAATCCTTCAAGGGTTAAAGCAGGCGGGCATTGTGCGAAGCCTTCGAGGCGCTCAGGGGGGATATACGCTAGCTCAAGACCCCCAACAAATATCCTTAGCGGAACTGGTCAATTCAATGAACGGGGCAGGAACGCCATCATCCATGGCAAATGGATCAACGGAGCAGAGTGAAAATCCGCAGGTCTCCAACACACTTCTGTCAAACATTTGGGCACAAGTTCAGGAAGCCGAACAAGCGGTTCTTCGAGTGATTTCACTTCAAACCTTGGTCGAGCAGTATCAAAAGCTCGAATCCCAGCGCAGCTTGATGTATCATATTTAGTTTCGCAATTGATAAAAAAGATTCACGATATCGCCAATGTCCTTCATAACAAGATGTTTACGTGCCCAATGAAGCCCTTCTGACTACTATCTGCCATTTGGAGAAAGACCATGAGCACCTCACCAGCTACAACCAGACCTCCCATTCAGACTATCCCGATTCCTCAGGAAATTATTGAGGAAATCGAAACCTTCGAAGATGAGGTGGCTCGACTTCAATCCGGTGATACCCTAGTTGATACCTTTAAACCCTTTCGTCTGCAATACGGCATCTACGGACAACGCCAACCAGACGTCCAAATGATCCGCATCAAAATTCCCTTTGGTGGACTCACAGCCAATCAATTACGGCAAGTGGCTGACATCACCGATACCTATGCGACGGGCGTCGGTCATGTGACAACCCGACAAGATATTCAATTACACTTCGTGCCGCTTTCCCAAGTCGGGACCATTATGCGGAAATTGGCAGAAGTAGACTTGACGACACGGGAAGCCTGCGCCAATACGGTTCGAAACGTCACCGCCTGTGCTCTCGCTGGCGTCTGCCCGGGAGAGGTCTTCGATGTCACGCCCTATGCCAAAACCGTGGCCTATCATTTGTTGCGAAATCCACTGAATCAAAGTCTCCCCCGGAAATTTAAAATTGCCTTTTCCGGCTGCAAGCAGGATTGCGCATTGACCCCCATTCACGACGTGGGTTTACTGGCCGCACGGAATGCCGAAGGCGCCATTGGCTTCAAAATGGTCGTTGGAGGTGGATTGGGGTCCACTCCGCGCCTCGCAAAAACGCTTCGGGAATTTGTCCCAATGGAAGAACTCATTCCCTCAATCGAAGCCATGCTGAAGGTGTTTGATAATTTGGGCAATCGCAAAAATCGTAGCAAGGCCCGAATGAAGTTCATCTTGGATAAATTAGGTTTTGAGGAATTCGCGCAACGCTGGAAAGACACGTATGACAGCATGATTCAATCTGGTGCCACGAAGTTGGGATTGATCCCTGGCCTGTACCCTGATGATCCCCCACTCATTATGCCTACAAAAAACGGGAATGGCGCATCGGCCCAAGGCAACGGGAATGCCCAGGCACATGGCTCGTCACAAAATGGCGCGACAACGTCCTCTCCGGATGACTATAAGGCTTGGTGCGCAACCAATGTCATCGCGCAACGCCAACCAGGATTTAACGCTGCCGTTGTTCGACTCCCTTCTGGTGATATCACGACGGAACAAATGTTCGTGTTGGCCGATCTGGCTGAGCGCTATGCCAACGGGAATACCCGAACCACTATTAGCCAAAACATGATCGTTCGATGGATTCCGGATAACCAGCTCCCTCACTTTTATGATGAGTTGGTGGCTCATGGATTAGGCGATCCTGGAGCCGAATGTGTCGAGGACATTGTCTCCTGCCCGGGGACGGATACCTGTGGATTAGGTATTACGTCCTCCAAGGGTTTGGCTCGGGCCTTAGCCGAAGTGTTTCCGGCCGGCAAAACACCAGATGACCTCAAGGGCGTCGATGTCAAAATAAGTGGATGCCACAATTCTTGTGCCCAGCATCATATTGCGACGATTGGTCTACATGGGGTGGGTAAACGCATTGGGGACCATGTGGCCCCGGTGTATGAGCTGCACCTAGGTGGCCAGGTCAACGGCACGGCGAAGATCGGGCAATTGATTGTGAAAGTTCCGGCGAAAAATGTGCCCGCCGCCGTTCAGCATCTGTTGGACCTCTATCGACGAACACGAAATGACGGGGAATCCCTCCCGGCCTTCATTACCCGAACCGGCAAGGCCACACTCAAAGACGAACTGATTCCGTATACCATCCTCCCCACGTATCAAGATGATCAGCAGTATTATTTCGATTGGGAAGGGGACGAGGAGTTTTCGGTCGAGGATTTGGGACCGGGTGAATGTGCCGGAGGCGCGCTGGAGATGATCGACAATCGAATTCTTGAAGCCGAGCAAGGGCTTTACCAAGCCAGGCTTCTGGCAGACAAACACCAATATGCCATCGCCATTAATTTAGCTTACCGAGCGGTGGTTTCTGGCGCAAAAGCCATTCTCGTGACAGAAGGGATCGATCCCAACACCGATGCCGATACCTTAATGGAATTCGACACCATGATTCGCGAGAAAAAGCTCATGCCAGCTGAATACCATAACGTGGCAACAAAATTCGGCGATCTCGGCACCAAAGACGCCTCCGCAGACTTTACCCAAAGCAAACTTACCTTTGCCAAAGGGTTTGTCGACGTTTGTCGAACAGTCACAGAACAAATCGGGCAGGATCTGAAGCTTATCCCCGTGGAATTGGGAGCCGAAGAAACCGCACCTCCAATAGCCACACCCGCTCAATCCGAGCCGCCGCCTTCCTCGGCTGGAAATGCCGAGGTCTATGACTTACGAGGCGTGGCCTGTCCCATGAACTATGTGAAAACGAAATTAAAATTAGAAATGATGGACGACGGCGAACAACTGGAAGTCTGGCTTGATGCCGGCGACCCCATTCGCAACGTACCGGCCAGTCTTCGAAATGATGGGCATAAAGTGCTCCAGCAGGAACCAATGGATTCTGATCAACAACATTTCAAAGTCCTTGTCGAAAAGGTTGAGGGCTAAAGCTGGCCATGCTGTCTCCATCCGTCAATACACAACCCTCGCCGGACGAGCTGGCAAAATTGAGCCAATCGCTTGAAGGTCAGGCCCCCAGCCAGATTCTGGAAACAGCCTTGGCGCAATATGGGCCTCGCATCATCTTGGCCTGCAGCTTTGGCGCAGAAGATGTCGTGCTTGTCGACATGATGATGCAGATCAACCCCCGAAGTATGCTGTTTTATCTGGACACCGGCTTTTTATTTCCCGAAACCTATGCCGTTCGCGATCGAATCATCAAGCATTATCAGTTATCAGACGAACAAATTATCCGGATGACTCCGGCACTGAACCCGGCCGAACAAGCCGCACAACATGGCGAAGGGCTCTGGCTTCGAAACCCGGACCAATGCTGCGAAATCCGCAAAATCGAACCCTTAAGGCGTATCCTCAAAGATTATGCCGCATGGATCACCGGGATTCGGCGTGATCAATCTCCCACCCGCGCCAATGCCGGCCTGGTGGAGTGGGATGCGAAGTTCGGCCTGGTAAAATTCAACCCGCTGGCCACGTGGTCGTGGGACCAGGTTTGGGAATATATTCGCACACACCAGGTGCCCTACAACGAACTTCATGACCGGCATTTTCCGAGTATCGGCTGTACCCATTGTACCGCTCCCGTCATGCCTGGCGAGGATCCACGATCAGGACGATGGCAACAGTCGGCAAAAACTGAATGTGGGCTCCATCGCTCGGGAAGTTGAGCAGGGCACACCATCGTTCACCACACAGATAACGTGAGAGTTGGAGGTAATCAGTGAAAAAAGTGGCGGTTATTATTACTCGTGGGGGATTCAACAACCTCCTGCAAGCCTGTGAATGGATAGCCCTCGCGGCCGCGAGCGGAATAGAAGTCAGTGGCTATTTCCGGGATGAAGCAGCAGGCCGCATGAGCCAAACCAAAATCAAGGAACTCACCATGTCAAAAGGCTATCAAGGTCGAGAGTCGTTCATGCGTGACCTGTTACGTGAGGAAAAGAAAGCGGATCTCTGCGCCTTATTTCAACAGGTCAAAGAAACCGGAAACGTGAAGTTGTCCGTCTGTAAAGACTCTCTTCGTTATTTTAATTTGAGACCAGAGGAGCTCATTCCAGAACTGGACGAAGTCCAAACCGCCGAAGCCTTTTGGAAGGAGGCCGTCCTCCCGGCAGACCAGGTGTTAACATTTTGATAAATACCCTTTCCATGGACCAACTGATTGCCAAAATCGGCAAGGGGCTGAAAGGCGCCAAGGACTTAACCTGGGAAGAGGCGAAATTCGCGCTCAATGCCATGATTGAGGGACAAGCCACGCCTGTCCAAACTGGAGCCTTTCTCATGGCGATGCGAATTAAAACCGAATCCATCGGAGAATTGGCTGCCTTTACGGCAACCGCTCGAAAGTACGGTGCCCCGATTCAGTTTCCCGATTCCACGCACAGGGTCGATATCCCGCTCTATGCCGAGAAGCATAATACGATTCATGTCGTAATCGCTGCCTCAATTGTCGCCGCTGCCGCCGGCGCAAAAATGTTCATGCATGGGGTTGATAATCCATGCCTCGACTACGATCTTCATCAAGTCCTGAAATATTTAAAACTGCCCATCGCCCAGTCAGCCGATGAGGCGATTGAGCAGGGAACCCAACAGCCTTGGGTCTACATGGATCTAGCCGGGTATCACGCCCCGTTAACCAAGTTATTAGATCTGCGCCAGGAGTTCGGCTTGCAAAATCTGGCACATCAAATTGCCAGACTGCTTAATCCTGCTCAGCTCCCCTCACAGGTTATCGGGATTGCGCATCCTCCCTATCTCAGCAAAATGGTGGAAGCCCTCGATATGCTGCAAACCCCTCGAGCCCTGATTATACAAGGGGTGGAAGGGTTTCCGGAACTTTCCTTATCCGCATCTTCATCAGCCCGTGAACTACGGAGTGGGCACATTTCTCCCTTAATCTTCCGCCCGGAAGATGCCGGATTCCGGTTTGGGTCCTTCCAAGCCATGAGCAGCAAAACGGGATCGCTTGATCCTGCCGCCGCTTCAGCGAGGCTGGAACGCGAAGGACAGACTATTGTCCAATTGCTGGGAAATCGCCTACAAGGTGATCAGCGCGCCTGGGTCATTTTCAATGCGGCGTTACTGATCTATGCGGCAGGCCTGGCTCCGTCTCTGGCCAAGGCGACACCTCTGGCCCATGACATGCTTGATTCGGGAAAGGCCAACGTCTTGTTTCAGAATCTTGCCGCCACACCAGCTCGTCCATCTCAACACCCTGACACACTCTCATCACCGATGGTGACTGCATGAAACACATTCGTCAATTAGAAGATCAAAGCGTCTATATTCTTCGCGAAGCCTATAAGAATTTCGACAACCTGGCCATGCTGTGGTCCATGGGGAAAGACTCCACAGTGTTATTGTGGCTGGCACGCAAAGCGTTTTTTGGACATGTCCCCTTTCCCCTGCTCCACGTGGATACCAGTTACAAAATCCCTGAGATGATTGAATATCGTGACCGACTAGCTCGGGAATGGCGATTAAACCTGGTTGTCGGCCAAAACAAAAAAGCCTTGGCTGAGGGAATGAATCATGAAAAAGGCCGCATCGCCTGTTGCACCGCATTAAAAACAGAAGGCTTGAAACTCTTGCTCGCAGAAAAAGGCTATACCGGAGTCATTCTGGGCGTCCGATCCGATGAGGATGCGACCCGCGCCAAAGAACGCTATTTTTCTCCTCGGGATAAAAACAACGAATGGGATTTTCGCGATCAACCGCCTGAGCTCTGGGATCAATATAAAATTACGTTTCCGCCTGGCACGCATATTCGCATTCATCCCTTGCTGGATTGGACGGAAATTAATATCTGGGAATACATCAAACTGGAAAACATTCCCTTCTTAGATAATCTCTATTTGGATCAGGGAACCGGACAACGCTACCGCAGCCTAGGATGCGCGCCTTGCACGTCTCCCATTCAATCCACTGCCAAAAACGTCGATGAGGTCCTCATTGAGTTGCGGAACAGTCACGTGGCCGAACGAGCCGGGCGTGCACAAGACGAAGGGCGCGGCATGGAACAATTACGCAAAGACGGGTATATGTAGTCATGACGACCGAAACCACCAGCCAAGAACGCATGAATATTGTCATCGTGGGACATGTGGATCACGGCAAGTCCACGTTGTTGGGTCGTTTGTATGCCGACACCGGAACGCTCCCGGAAGGCAAAATTGAAAAGATCCAAGCTATTTGCCGTCAGCAAGGCAAGGAGTTCGAATATGCCTTTTTGTTCGATGCGTTCCTGGAAGAACAGCAACAAGGAATTACCATTGATACCGCTCGAACATTTTTTACCTGGGGCAACCGACAATACATCATCATTGACGCGCCAGGGCACAAAGAATTTTTAAAAAATATGGTGTCGGGTGCCGCACGCGCTGAAGCAGCACTGCTGATCATCGATGCCCTGGAAGGGGTCCGTGACCAATCCAAGCGCCATGGCCTCTTGCTCTCCATGCTAGGCGTGAAACAAGTGACTGTCATTGTGAACAAAATGGATCTGGTCAACTATCGGGAAGATACCTTTCAAGCCATTGAAAAAGAATATCGTCAATTTCTGACCCAATTAAATGTTATTCCTCAATACATCATTCCGGCTAGCGCCAAACAAGGCGTCAATATCACCAAAGTGAGTCCTGAAACCCCATGGTATACCGGGCCCTCTGTCCTGGAATCCTTAGCACATTTCCATTTAGAGGCCGCACGGAATGAAAAAGCGCTTCGCTTCCCACTCCAAGACGTCTATAAGTTTGATGCCCGCCGCATTTTGGTGGGACGCATTACAGCCGGACAACTCAAAATCGGTGATCGCCTAGTCTTTTCTCCCACGAATAAATCAGCCTGCGTCAGATCCATTGAAGCCTTCAATATTGATTCCCCTCCGACGCAGGCCACAGCCGGTCAATCAGTAGGCATCACATTGGATGAACAAATTTTTGTGGAGCGTGGCCATATCGCCACGCATGAGGACGCTCGGCCATTAGTCTCCACGCGAATTCGTGCCAACCTGTTTTGGTTAGGCAACCGTCCGCTCGAAACCCGGCGAACCTACACCTTGCGGCTTGCCACACGAGAAGTACCCTGCGAAATTGTCGCCATCCATCGCATTGTCGATGCCACAAATTTAGACGACCGGCACACGCAATCGACCGTCCTTCGGAACGAAGTCGCCGATATCACCTTGCGAACCAAGGCGCCTTTGGCTTTTGACCTCTATGCCAATTTCGAAACAACGGGTCGTTTCGTGTTAGTCGATCATTACGACGTCGCAGGCGGTGGCATCATCACGGAGTTGGTGCCAGATGACCAGGAGGATTTTCGAACGGAAGCACGGGAGCGTGATTCGGCCTGGGTGAAAGGCGACGTGGGCGCTGAAGATCGTGCGGAACGCTATGGACACCGAGCCGCCGTCATTCTCCTCACAGGACCTGACACGACCGCGAAGGGTTTTCTGGCTAGAAAATTAGAAACCGTATTGGTCGCCGAAGGTCGACATGCCTATCTCCTGGCCGCCGAGAACTTACAACGCGGTCTCGATGCTGACCTTCATGACACCAGGCCGGAAGAAATGGTGCGCCGGTTTGGAGAAGTGGCGCGATTACTGACGGACACCGGCTCACTGGTCATCACCACAACCAATGCCTTTCAGCAAGCTACCAAAGATATCGTGCAAACGGTCCAAACTCTGGTCAACCCGACTCCCGTCATCACCATTCACATGACGAAAGATCAGGCCGGGCCTCAACCAGACGTGGATCTCATTTTTGCGGGCCCTGAAGACTTTGATGCCTGTACTCACCAAATTGTCGAGACCTTAAAACTCAAAGGAATCCTTGCTGAATTGAGTGGATCACAACCTGCCTTTCAGTTTTCCATTTAACCTTGGACGGATCTTTCCTCTGAGGGCAACGCTCAAAAAATGTTGAACGAGTCACCTGATCGTTGTAAACTTGCCTGCGAAATGATGACACGATCTCAAAACACCTAACGCTTTCCCCCACAACAAGACCAAAACCATGGACAAAGTTGTCGATTATATCAATGTCACCAATGTCATCCCTCCACAGATGTGTGAAGAGGTGTTAAAAGACATTCAAGCCAAGGAATGGACAAAACACTCCTGGTACGCCTATTCCGGGAACGATTATTCATCCAAACCTGACAAAGAATTAGACGTCTTGAGCGCCACTCAAGAATTACACGATGCGCTGAGCCCGTATGTTTTTCAAGCGCTGCAAGCCTATATGCTCAAGTATGTTCCTCAAGAAGACGATCGGATCAAAGGTTTCATAAAAACCTTCACCCCTATTCGATTTAACCGCTACTCAACGGGCACTATGATGCGCGAGCATTACGACCATATTCATTCGCTCTTTGATGGGCAGCGAAAAGGCATCCCCATCCTCAGTATCTTAGGGGTATTAAATGAAGGCTACGAGGGGGGAGAATTCGTCTTCTTTCAGGATTATGAAGTGCCATTGAAAGCCGGAGATATCATGGTGTTTCCCTCCAACTTCATGTATCCCCATACCGTCAAAGAACTCACCAAAGGAGAACGGTTTACCTTTGTCAGTTGGGCCTTTTGATACCTGTGTGAGAAAAATCCATAGTCATGAAACCTGTCAATCGATGCTTCCCTACGTCTCACGTTTAACATTTCCCTTCTCACTTACGAAGCTGACGACAACTTCAATCCCGCAATCCCCGCAATAATCATCGCAAGACACACCAACCGGACCGCATTCTTAGGTTCGTCAAATAAGACAATGCCCAAGATCACCGTGCCAACGGCACCAATACCCGTCCAAACCGCATAAGCGGTTCCCATCGGAATCGCCCGAAGGGCAAAAGCCAGACACACCATACTAATTCCCATAGCAACGACGGTTCCTATGCTGGGCCACACCTTTGTAAACCCATCCGTGAACTTCAACAACGTTGCCCAGACAATCTCAAAAAACCCCGCGACCAACAATAACATCCACGCCATATCAATTCTCTCCCTTCGTCCGTCGACACCGAGCACTAAAAGCATTTCCCTACATGAACGAAAAAACCATTCACGTATACCACAGAATACAGAGAAAAAGCGGCTGCCATTTGTCGCAAGCAAACCCTAAGTCTCTTGAATTTCCAGGATTCATGCTTATCTTAAAAGTAGGTCCCAACAGGAGTGGCCAAGTGGCACTCTAGACTCTCTTAGGGTAAACTGAAATAAGCTCTCCGAAAAAGAGAATGGATGAATCTCAACAAAGGGGGTGACTGGCTTCGACGGGAATCAAGAGGTCAACAGAGCGTGTCGAGCTCTCGGAGTCTCGTAAAACCTTCGGGAAAACATTAAGTGCCAACGATAACTTGGCTCTCGCGGCTTAATTGACCGCGACGTCCCTCCTCTCTTTGCCTGCGGGTGAGGAAGGGGCGTCACACTGCAGGCTGGTCCAAGGCCGGTGCTCAGCGGCGGCGGACGAGAACATTCTGGGCTAGCGGGTGCTCTAAGCCGGTCGGTGGGCGTGGGCAACTGCGAATAACAAATCATCGGCTACACACGTAGGGCTGTTGCGCTGAATGTTCTCGGACAGGGGTTCGATTCCCCTCACCTCCACCAAACTTTTTTTTACCGTTCCAGCGTGTTCCTTCCAACCATCAGGGTTCGGGCTTGAATCCGTTACCATTTTTTCGTAAGGAAAGTTCTTTTTTCCCTCTCAAAGGCACCCCCGCGTTTTTGAGAAAATACTCTGGCAAGTCTCTTGAAAGAAGCGAAATGTTTGATATCATGCTGTTAGCATTTACACCGATCTCTATTCCCCCCTCATACTGATCATTCATTTTCCCTTCACAGGAGGACTGCCAGAATGGCTAAACTATTTTCGTTCGTGCTCACCGTGGTGTTCGCTATTGCACTGGTGGGAGTAAGTGCCATACAGGCCAAAAGTTTATCAAAGGATTCCTCACCCATGATGATGGCAAAAGGCCAAGCAGGTGAAAAACACGGCAAGGCCGGCGAGGCACATGGGGAAGCCGGGGGGGATCATGGGAAAGC
>QJYE01000288.1 GCA_003235785.1 Nitrospirota bacterium | reverse complement strand
TTTGGCTGAAATCTGGGATTCATGCATTTTGTCCAATTTGGCCTGGATATGGGCCATTTCTTGCTTGAAATTCCGCAGAGCTTTCTCCGCTTGTTCCCGTTGCGCTTGCTCCTCTTGAAGGTGTTCCCGCATGGTCGACAGTTCGCTCGATTTGGTATTGGCCGTGGCTTCGAGTTGGGCGCGGAGCTGCTGGGCTTCCGCCTCCCGTTTTCGCAAGGCCTGTGCAATCTGTTCCCGATCCCTCCGTTCCTGCTCCAATTGTTCCTGTGTGGTGGAAATTGTGGATTGTTGGGAGGCGGTCATATTTTCTAATTTTTTCTGAAGACCGGCCATTTCCTTTTCGCGCTGACTCAAGGTTTGTGCGATGCGAGCCCGTTCTTGTTCCGCGAGTTGGAGCTGTTCTGACAGGGTAATGAACTGCGACGCCTTATTGGCTTCCAGCCCTTTGATCATGGGAATGGGCATCTCGCCTTTGATTGATGTTTGGAGCGTGACAACCTGTTGCTTGGCAATCCAGCCAGTTTCCTTCTCCGATAATTGGATACGGTACCAATCGGCAAGTTCCCCGGTCACCGCAAGTGTTTGCGATTTTTCAACTGTGGCGATGACGGAACTTTCTGCTCCGGCTCCGCTAAGCAAGGAGGCGTGGTCCTGGTTCACGGTCACCATTTTATTGGTGGCGAGAATCTGTTGAGGAGGGCTGGTGTCCACGACCAGATCGACCTTTTCGTTCAAAAACACATTCTGGGTTTTTTCCTTGATAAATAATTTAAAGCCGACTTCGGATTTTGGATAATCGGGCCACACTGTGAAGCTAATGCGGGCTTGTTTGGTGCCATCTGGCTCCAGTTGACCGAATCGAATCATCTGAGGCCGTACTTCCAAGTGCTGCCCTTCCTCATTGGTCAATTCCACCCAGGTATCCTTGGCGAGAACGGTGCCTACATTTTTTATGGTCAACAAGAGGTCGACAGCTTCACCTTTTTGAATTCGGCCATCGCCATTGCCCACCGATTGCCCGGTCCCGTCATCAAGTATTTGATAATTGTAAGCTAAGCGGGGGCGGGGAGGTCCAGAGAGCGTGATCAAGGCTTTGAGGGGGTCAGGCACAAAGCCGTTATATTCTTCAAATTGAATGTCCAATGGGATTTCTTCGGTGGTCATGTCTTTGGGAATGCTGACTTTCCAGGTTTCTGTCTTGGATTGTCCGGCCGGGATTTTCCCAAAATAAAAGGTCCGTCCATTCAGTAAGGGATTGGAGCTGCGGGTTTTGGCCAGGAATCGATACAGCGGGCCTTTTCCCGTATTAGAGACCAGGAGGTCCATGGTTAGTTCATCACCAGGCTTGATTTCATGGGGCTGAATCGAAAAGTCTGCCTCGGCGTGAGGAGGAGGAACAGGGGGCGGACCGACATCGGCATCCCTGGGAATCACTGGTTGTGTTTCGCCTTGCGCCACGTGAGTCTGGGGTAGAGTGGTCGCTTGAAGCTGTACCGTTCGTTCGCGACCCCCAAAAGCCATGAAATCTCCGTTGTGGCTCAGAGCTAGAGCCCAGACCGGACCCTTGTGGTCCGAAAGGATTCCCAACGATCGACCCGTTGCACTGTCCCAGAAGCGCACCGTACCATCGCTTCCAGCCGAGATCACCGTATTCCCATTAGCCGTGAATCCAACGGCGGTCACCTTGCCGGTATGCCCGACGAGAACTCCGCGTTCCCGGCCTGTTTGGACCTCCCAGAGCCGGACGGTTCCATCCGCGGATCCACTGGCCAGTAATGATCCGTCTGGAGAAAACGCGACGGCAAGAACGGCTTTGGCATGTCCGGAAAAGACCGTTTGTTGTTGACCGCTGGAGGGATCCCAGATGTGCACCTGAGTATCGCTACTTCCGGTTGCCAGGACCGATCCTGAAGGGGAAAAAGCTACCGCATAGATGATGCCGAAACCACTTTTCATGGCTTTTAATTCTTTGTTGGCCTTCCAGTCCAATAATCGGAGGCTGCCGCCATCTCCTGTGCTGGCCAAGATTTCTCCGTCCGGGGAAAAGGCCACGGCCCGAATATTTCCGAACACTGAACTAAAGGATACGAATTCTTTGCCGGTCTTGAGATCCCAAACCCTGGTGGTTTTATCACTGGCTCCGGAGGCCAGGAATCGTCCTTTAGGCGAGAAGGCTAGGGTGCGAACGGGTGCGGTGTGGCCTTTGAGAATAGTTTGAATACGACCGGTGTTCACGTCCCACAGGCGAATGCTTTCATCCCCGCTTCCCGATGCGACGACTTGATTGTTGGGATCAAAGGCTAGTCCAAAGATTTCGTTGGTGTGCCCAATCAGCGTTCGTGAAGGAGTATCCTGCGAAAAACCTCCCTGGGGGAAAAAGCCGACTACTACCCAGCAAGCGAAAAGGGCGGTCAGGATTTGCCGGCGTAGGGGGATGTGTTGGAGCGTACTATAAGGGCTAGTCATGGTGAGTCCATTCAATTAAAGGGGATTCTGTCCATTTGCCTAGTCTGTCGTGGCGGGAAAGCGAATGGTTCATAACTTTGGCTTGTATTGCCAATGGGCTCACGCTTCTCATTACATGTATATCATCTACCGTCATACATAGTAATGAATGCCTGCTCAAAGGACCAGTGCCTCAAAAGTACGAATTTGACCTAGTATATAGGGAAAAACCCGCAAAACTCGGAATGCAAGTCCTCTTCTTACGGTCTACCTAAAGAAAAATGAAAAAAGCGTTGAACCTCTGGTCTATTTTTTTCGACTCATTTGTTAAGGTCAAGGAGCAAAGAGGCTCCGGTAGGGCACGAAAGACTATGGAAAATCTCATTAAGGAGGTCAGCTATGCGACCCAATTCATTCGACACATGCCTTTTTTCCATACTCATCATGGGGGTCTGGCCCACATGGGCCCTGGCTGCGAACGCGTTAACGACAACGGTGGAATTGCCCACCTCCATCCACTTTCTCACTCCGGCCGGAGACGATGTTGAAGTAGGGTCAGGGATCTATCAGGTAGAAGTGGCGGAGTCCTGGCTGAAGCTGGTGCCGGAAGGGGAATCTCCATCAAATACGGTGCTCCTTGAAGCCAATGGAGGGCCTCATGAGGAAGATGTTCTGGAGCCAGTGGTTCGGACCATTTCCAACCCGGACACTCCAGAGGTCTTACATCTGGCCTTCCTCATGCCCGATGGATTCGGAATGGAAGCGGTGGGAACCGTCAGCGGCACTCGTCCGCGTGGATTAAATTTAGCCTTTGTGGGCAGGACCAGGCAACCCAGGACCCTGGCGGCTTCCACAGGGATGAATGCTCCAAGGCCCGGATCTCAAACTCAAGCGCCCAGTTCCCGGCCAAAAGGACAGGCAGTGGATTACGGGCCTTTTCAAAAAGTTATTTCAGCATGGGAACGCGATCATGCACCTGCTTCAGCGAATTTCCAAAACTCATTACACCGTGTTGCATCTCGGCATAAAGAAGCAAAGCG
>QJYE01000218.1 GCA_003235785.1 Nitrospirota bacterium | reverse complement strand
GCTGCGGCCCGGAGGGCCACGAAGACATTCGTCTTGGCGTTTGTGCGCTGGTAGAGCTGAGGAATGGTCGGGTCATACCGCATCGCAAAGTAGGCCGCTTCGATGAACGACCAGGCCAAGTACGACTGTGTATTTTTCAAAAGGGGGTAAGAGTTCGACGGCGATCCGTTTTTGCTCTTCAAGCTTCGCGGACGGTTCCCGATCTATGTGGCCGCCTCTCCTCTCAGCTTGGATGTCGTCTTCGCCGAGCAGCGCAAGGGCCAAGGCAAATTTTTGACGCCGGCAAACCCTGGGAAGAAGTTCTGATTGTCCAGGCTATCTTGATTGCTCCCGATGTCCACATGATCATGGAAGCATTCCAAGGGTTCTGTTGAGCCATATTATATTACCCAGCGCTTTGTGCTGAAGTACCCGTTTCAGAAAGTCTTACGGGAAAGGAATGCTGAAACAATTAGCACGAAACCCATCTTGCAACGGGCTGATAAGGTGGCTAGACTCCAAAAGTCTGTTCATCCTTGTGAACCCAGGATTTAGTTTGGGGATATCCAAAACGGACTTGTGGAAGGATGGCTTGTGAATTTATTCAACTTATGCCCATGGCGTTAACTCAGATGGATTGCATGAAGACTGCGATGTTTTCTGCAAATGCGCTGTTTTTATGCCAATGGGGAGGATGGTGTAGAGATGTCGCGTAAGTATGTCGCGTTTGATATTGAAACGGCAAAAATTTTGCCGGAAAATTTCGTGGATTTACATGAACACCGGCCGTTGGGCATTACCTGTATGGCTACGTGGTGCAGCGATGAACCGTCGGCTAGGACGTTTTACTCTAAAAATGCCGATGGCTCTCCCGCCCCGCAGATGACAAAGGAAGACGTCGCCGCATTTGTCGAATATCTCAAAACAAAATTGCAAGAGGGCTATACCATCATCACTCATAATGGGCTGGGATTCGATTTCGTGATTGTGGCAGAAGAATCAGGCCAAGTGGATGCTTGCCGTGAATTGGCCATGAGTCACGTAGATATGATGTATCATTTCTTTTGTGGAAAAGGGTTCCCCATTAAACTCAATGCGGCGGCGAAGGCCATTGGCGTGAGTAAGCCGGCCAATGTGGATGGCTCCGTGGCTCCAAAGCTATGGAAAGAGGGCGAATACAAAACAGTGTTGGATTATGTGGCCCAGGATTGCCGGTTAACCTTGGATGTCGCCTTAGCAAGCGAAAAAGCTAAAAAAATTAGTTGGATTACTGGACGAGGCTCAACATCCTATTTCGAGTTGCCTTCTGGATGGCTCACGGTAGAAGAAGCCTCAAAGCTCCCGGTGCCGGACACCTCCTGGATGGATAAGCCCTGGCCGCGATCAAAATTTACCGTGTGGTGGTGAAAAGCCAGACAGTAACACTTCAAATACCCTTATTCCCTTGAATTTTCCCTCTTGATCCCATTTCTTGATGTTGACGATATCGAGTATGATGTATATCTTAATGTATATACATAATGGAGGGGCATAGAATGAAAACCGCCAAAATTTTTCGTAGTGGAAATAGTCAGGCTGTGCGAATACCAAAAGAATTTCAGTTGGAAGGCGACGAAGTGGAAATTCAAAAAAAAGGCGATTCCCTTATTCTTCGTCCCAAAAAGAAATCATGGGTATCGTTTGTCGAGAGCCTCGATAAATTCACCGAAGATTTCATGGCCAATGGACGGAAACAGCCACCTATTCAGAAAAGGAGCAAACTGTTCTCGTGAAAGTCTTGCTGGATACCAATATCTGTATCTACATCATAAAGCGGCAGCCACCTGCTGTCCTGGAGCGTTTTTCGGGGTTTGCTATTGGGGATGTTGGAATATCGGTCGTCACATTGGCAGAATTGGAGTATGGGGTAAGCAAGAGTCGAGATGTGAAAAGAAATCGACATGCGTTAGAGCAGTTTATTGCACCTCTAGAGGTTGCTATATTGGATCAGGAGGCCGCTGTTATGTATGGGACGATAAGAGCACATCTGGAACAGGAAGGCCAACCCATTGGTGCCATGGATTTGTTAATTGCTGCACATGCTCGTAGCTTGGATGTGCATTTGGTCACCAATAATGAAAGTGAGTTCAAGCGAGTGCCGGGGCTTCGGATTGAAAATTGGGTATCCTAATCTCGTGGTTCAATCTGGTCTTAGAGGAGAATTAGATTTCAAGTATCGGAGGAGATAATTATTTTTACTTTTTTATTTCAAATGGAAGGATGAAGCGAACATGTCTTTATTGATTGGGGAGAATTCGGTGGTGACGGTGCATTATAAATTGACGGATGACGCCGGAAAAGTTCTGGATAGTTCAGAGGGTGATGAGCCAATGTCCTATTTGCACGGTGCGGGAAATATTGTTGTAGGTTTAGAGAAGGCCTTGACGGGAAAAGCAGAGGGCGCTTCGCTGAAGGTGCGGGTGGAGCCAGCCGAGGCCTATGGAGAGGTCATTCCGGACGGGATTAAAACCATCGAACGAGCGGCGTTTGAGGGCGTGGATGTCGTGGAAGAGGGGATGACGTTTGAGGCACAGTCTCCTGACGGCACCTCGCAAACCATTCTCGTCAAGAAAGTGGAGGGTGATAACGTCACGATTGATATCAATCACCCCCTAGCCGGTGTCGCGCTGAATTTTGATATTCAAATTGTCGGTGTGCGGGAAGCCACACAAGAAGAACTCGACCATGGTCATACCCATGAGGGTGGGCATGCGCATTAATTTGTTTTCTTTTCATAATTGAAATTGTCAAAACTTACCTTTCATCGCTTAAGCCATATCGGATGAATAGCCTAAGTTAATGAACCAATGAAGAAAGTCTTAAGTGACCTTGTCATCCTGAGTGAAGCGAAGGATATCGCCCAGCAGTAGTATATTCAACCTGGGCACAGGTCCTTCGCGGCTCAGGATGACTTCGGATTAAGGACTAACTTGGCCATAAAGTACTCGTTCCCTGTTGGAATGGTGAAATCTCTGTTCAGGTCATGAGTCTATCTCAGCAGATTAGTTGTAAGAGCCGTCCGACCGGTTGTCATTCTTGTATACCTAAGATGCTATACTCACTATGAATTACGCCGATATCATCACTATTGAACCTGGGAAGCGAAGTGGAAAACCTTGCATCAGAGGCATGCGTATTACAGTCTCAGATGTACTGGAATATCTGGCTTCAGGAATGACGGAAGACGAGATCATCGGTGATTTTCCTGAATTGACCAAAGATGATATCCATGCGTGTCTTTCGTTTGCTGCTGATCGTGAGAAGAAGCTTTCCGCGCCCCTGGCATGAAGCTGCTCTTCGACCGGAATCTTTCCCTTAAGCTCCCTTCTAGTCTAAATTGCGCCGGCCCTTTTTCCCCAGATGATCTAAGGGTTGCTCCCTTGTTGAAATATTAGTACTAGTATAGTACTATATAGCCATGCCCAAGAAGATTGGATCGCTGATTCAGATGCTCAAGAAAGCTGGATTTGTCGATCGAGGGGGAAAGGGCAGTCATCGAAATTTCAAGCA
>QJYE01000520.1 GCA_003235785.1 Nitrospirota bacterium | reverse complement strand
TACGAAACGGTCGTCGGGAAATTCTGTATCGACGTGATTTGTTGAGTGGCGCGGTATTAGCTGGAATCGTCAGACGTGCCAAAGAAAAGGCCATTGAGCGGGCGATTCAAGCTGGTGATCAGAAACATTCGGGCCTAACGTTGGAAGATGTGGTGATGGCCACTGATGAAGAATTTAAAGAGAGCGAAATTTTCCCGCCAGATGATTCGGCTGAAGAATGGCTGAAGCTCTTGGATTATCACCCCGATCAGGTGGTCGGAGTGTCCTCGTTAAAGCCTGGCAGGGATGGAGAAGAACATCGGGTGTCTCAAATTGTCTAAATCTTCCAATAACCCGATTCGTCTATTTGGTATTGAGACCGAGTACGGGATTGCGCGGGAGGATTGCGAAACAGCTGATCCCGTGGTGGAGTCGATGGAATTGGTACGGGCCTATTTGGACGGACATTTTACCCGTCGCTGGGATTATCGTGGCGAACATCCCCATGACGATCAGCGAGGGTTTCGTGTGACGGAGTTAGCGCAGGATAAAGAAGAAGACCTCTTTGCCGAGCAGGATGCCCATCGGCCTTTTTCATTCCATGAAATGAAAAGTGATCTCGTCCTACCCAATGGAGCCCGTTTTTATAACGACCACACACATCCTGAATATTCCACCCCGGAATGCCGGTCGATCAAAGATATTGTCGCGCATGACCGGGCTGGTGAGCGAATCCTGTGGGTGGCGGCGCAACGCCGGAACCAGGTCCTGGGCGGGCCGGTCGTCCAGCTGTATAAAAACAATACGGATTTTCACGGGCATAGTTACGGGTGCCACGATAATTATCTGGTCTCCCGGGAGATGAATTTTGAAAATCTGGTTCGCGGACTGCTGCCATTCCTGGTCAGCCGGCAACTGATTGCTGGCGCGGGCAAGGTGGGGCGAGAAGCACAAGAGCGTGGATTTACCCCTGGGGGCTTCCAGCTGTCGCAACGGGCGGATTTTATGGAAACCGAATTAAGCGTGGACACCATGCATAACCGCCCTATTCTCAATACGCGGGACGAACCCCATGCGAATCGCGATCGGTATCGGCGTCTCCATCTCATCTTAGGCGACGCCAACATGTGTGAATATGCCACGGCTTTAAAGATAGGAACAACCAGAGTCGTGTTGGATATGATTGCCGAAGGTTTTTCCCCTTCGTGTAATGTGGCATCTCCCGTTCAAGCGATTCAAGCCATTTCTCATGATCCGGACTTGAAGGCGGTTGTCAGTCGAGAAAATGGAGGAACCATTTCAGGATTGGATATTCAACGAGAATACGTGCAACAGGCGCGTCTTGTCTTAACGGATATTGATGAAGAAACTGAATGGATTCTACGAGAATGGGAGCAGGTCCTTCAGCAGTTGGAAAAAGACCCGCTCAAATTGGTGGGCAAGATTGATTGGGTGACCAAGCGATGGTTGCTCGAAAGCTTTGTGCAGGATGAAGGGATTGGCTGGGACGATCCTTGGCTCGCCAGCTTGGATTTGGAATATCATAATCTCGATCCTGAGCGTGGACTCTTTTTAGGGCTCGAAGCTGACGGGCAAACGGCCAGTATCTCTCGGGAAGAAGACATTTTAAAGGCGATGAAACATGGGCCAGTCGATACCCGTGGCGGTCTACGTGGATTATGTGTGCAAAGGTTTGGTGAAGAGATTACGTCGATACAATGGGAGGGGGTTCATTTCAATGGGGAAAAGGGGAAACTCCATCTTGACCTGATGGATCATCTTGAGCCGGTGTCTGTGGCTCATTGTCGATCTGTTATCGAAGATGCCAAGACCCCATTAGATATGATTGAATCCATGACAGTCGAAAAATAGTTTAAGTGGAGGATAACATTTATGAAACGCACAAATGAATTTGCTCAGGTGGTTGGAAGTCTTGATCGAAAAGAACGGCCGGTCGATCCCATCTCAAAGCCATCGGGACCTGGCGAGCAGGAGTCTGGCCCCAAACGACCGGAAACCGATTCGCCTTCGCGAGATAATCTCATGAAGCGCATGCGGAAAGTCGATCCAAAGCAGGCGGAAAAATATCGCCAGCGGACCGGGGAATAACACGCATGGGACAACATGGGGATTTTCTTCAGGTTCTTCAAGAGCAGGGCTATGGTATGGATACCCTGTTTCCCTCTTCGAATGGGAGTGGATTGTTGAACCATACTGAACTGACGACTGGCACGACGGTCTTTGCCATGAAGTATGCTGATGGGGTACTCGTGGCTGGTGATCGGAGGGCTACGGCCGGGAATGTTGTCATGTATGACCGGACGGATAAAGTGTTGGAAATTGATCGATTCTCCGTGATGGCCATTGCAGGGGTTCCCGCTACCGCGTTTGAAATGGCCAGGGTCTTGGAACATTCTTTTAAGTATTACCGAAGGAGCCAGTTGCAGGATTTGAGTTTTGAAGGGAAATTGCGAGCCCTATCGACCTTATTGAAAAACAATGCCCCTGCGGCCTTGGCCGGAACCGGGACTGTGGTGCCGGTTTTTGCGGGGTATGATTCATTCGAAGGCTGCGGAAAGATTTTCTTCTACGACATTTTAGGGGCCGAATTTGAAGCGGTGGAATATGCCGTGTCGGGATCAGGGTCTCCCACAATTCGCGGCATATTGTTTTATATGAACCGCTGGGGTACTGGTCCCGTTGCGGGCCTGAATGAAGAAGACGCGCTGATTTTTGTGTTGCGGTTAATGACCAGTGCCGCAGAGTTCGATTCTGCCACTGGCGGCGTTGATGCGCAGGCTCAACTCTATCCTATCGTCAAACGCATTTCGGCTGAAGGGGTCCGAACCATTCCCGCCGACCGCTTGAAAACCATCTTCTCAGAAAAGGTCCTAAGCTAATGTATGAAGAACCCTACCGCTGGATTGAAGCGGTTACTAATCGCCGGACGTATCTTGATGATCAATTCACGCAGGGCAATCCGTTAATCGGTGTGTCCTTTCCACAGGGCATTCTGTTGCTGACCTTTAATCGAGGCACGGACAAGATCTATGAAGTCTATGATCGTATTGCGTTAGGAGGGATGGGCCATCCTGCAGATCTGGAAAAATTACGATATACCTTATTAGACATGGCCCATGTGGAAGGCTTTCAACGGTCCCCTTCTGATGTCACCGCTTCCCGCCTGATGAAAAATGGGTTAGCGCCGGTCATCAAGCAGGCCTTTGAGGAAATATTCAAGGCCCCCTACATTACCAAGATCTTGTTAGCCGAAGTTGGGCCGACACAGGATCGGGATCACCTCTTTAGCATCAATTATGATGGGATGTTTGAAGAGCAGCGCGAGTTTGGAGTGCTGTCGGCCTCCTCGTCCGTTCGTGGTCTTCTCATGGAGGAATGGAAGGCTCATGGGCCGCTCTCTTCGTTACAGGGAGCCTTGGAAATCAGTCTCCGTCTGTGGGGGATCGCCAGTCTCCTCCAAGCCTCCAATTCTTCCTCCGAACGAGAAGAAGAGGGGAAGGCCTCTTCCTCAACGACGTCGGCAACATCG
>QJYE01000007.1 GCA_003235785.1 Nitrospirota bacterium | reverse complement strand
GATAGAAGCCGATTTGGTGGTTGTCGTTTTCATAATCAATAATTTTTAATACCGAACCCGATCACCATTAGCAAAAGTTCCTGAAATGACCCGGTGCATTAGGACTTTTTGATGCCACGAGTGGGTGGGGCTTGGAGGGGATTATCTGGCCAAAAGTGCTTGGGGTAGCGGCCTTTCAATTCTTTTTTGACTTCCGGGTATCCGGTCTTCCAGAAGCTTTTGAGATCTTGGGTGACTTGAACCGGCCGACGGGCTGGTGAGAGCAAATGAATCAAGACCGGCACCTGGCCGTTCGCCAGGTGGGGAGTCTCCGTCATGCCGAAGAGTTCTTGGAGACGGACGGCGAGAATTGGAATTTGGCCTGATTCGTAATCCAAGGCAATACGTGATCCTGTTGGGACGAGGAGATCGGGTGGAGCCAGGGTATCGAGCCTTCGCCGTTGTTCAGCAGAGAGAAGCGCTTGCAGCGGCCAAGTCAGGTCTATGCGTTGTAACTGTGACAAACTTGAAATCTCGTTGAGATATGGGGCCAGCCAGATATCAAGCGACTTAAAAAGAGCATCATCCGTAATGTCCGGCCAGGCAGCCTCTTGTCCCATGACCCGTCGAAGAAATTGAACGCGTGCTTGCCAATGGCGTTGATTGTGAGTCCAGGGGAGACAGGACAGCCCCTTACGTCGAATGCCTGTTAATAATTCGTTGACAATCAACTCGGGGTCGGGTTTGTGCAGCCGGCGTTCTTCCAGAATAAGTTCTCCAAAACGGTGTGCTTTGTTGGCGACAACGGCTTGTGTCGTTTCACTCCATTCGACGTATTCTTCCACCCGAACCAGATGGGTGAAATAGTGACAGAGATCTTCTCGTTGGATTGGTGCGGCCAGGTAGATGCGCGAGACCGGTTGTGCTCCATCAAGGTCGGCGATGACCAGATATTCTTCCTGTTCTAATGGATTGGGATGAAAGAACTGCGCCAGTCGGCCATTGGCCAGTTTGTATCGCCGACTCGCGTTACCTTGCCGTTGGGCAATTCGGTCGGGATAGGCGAAGGCCAAAAGGACTCCAATGTGGTCAATCAGATGTGTTCGATTCCCTGCCTGGGCAGGAATCCCCATGGCTCGTTGCCACATGTGGGACGTTTCACGAATCCGTCGAAGCACACCAGAGCTCTGTTCGCGAGTGTTTTGCCGGTAAAAGTCTTCCATTCGGGTTCGAAGGTCTGCCTGTTCCTGAGCGGGAGATCCTTTCAAAAGACCGCGCTCGCTCAAGACAGCCGCAAGATCGCAGGCCAAAACGCCTAATTGTATCTCCATGCCTTTAATGATCATGTGGGCGAGTCGAGGATGGAGTGGCAGGTCCGCCATCCTCTGCCCATGTGGGGTGATTCGTCCTTGCTGATCCAAGGCGTCAAGCGATTGCAGGAGTTGACGTCCTTGCATAAGTGCTCCAGATGGTGGGGGATCCAGCCATAAGAGGTCCGAGGCCTCTTGTATGCCCCACACTGCCAATTCCAAGGCCAGTGGCGTGAGGTCTGTGTCAAGAATTTCAGGGGGCGTTCGCGGGGCTAAGGTTCGTTGCGTTGGTTCTGCCCAACAGCGCACGCATAAGCCGGGCTGGAGTCGTCCGGCCCGTCCGCGTCGTTGTTCTGCGGAGGCCTGGGAAATGGGCATCGTCACCAATCGAGTCATTCCGCTTCGTGCATCAAACCGTGACATTCGCATGAGTCCTGAGTCCACCACGATGCGGATGCCCTCAATCGTGAGACTGGTTTCTGCAATGTTGGTCGACAGGACAATTTTTCGCCATCCTGGTGGGGGTGGAAGAATGGCTTGATCTTGGTCCTGGGGAGATAAATTTCCATAGAGCGAGGCAAGGAGGATGTGCGGGGGGAGAGAGGCCGACAACAGGTCTTGGGTCACCCGTCGAATTTCTCCGGCTCCCGGGAGAAACACTAATAGATTGCCAGATTCGGTGTTTAAGAGCTGTTGGATGGTCTTCGCGACCTGGTGGGTGAGATTCTTGGAATCGAATGAGGCAAGATATCGTGTTTCAACCGGAAAAATGGTCCCCTCACATGTCAGAATGGGGGCCTCTTTCAACTGGTGAGTAAGGTTTTGTGTATCCAATGTGGCAGACATGATCAAGAGACGAAGGTCTTCACGAAAAAGTGATTGTGTGTGTAGGGTCAAGGCCAAGCCCAAATCCGCCTGCAGACTCCGTTCATGGAATTCATCGAAGATGACCAGGCCGTAGTCCTGTAAAGAAGGATCATGTTGAAGGATGCGAGTCAGGATTCCTTCCGTCACCACTTCAATCCTCGTCACTGAGCTGATGGCGGTATCCAATCGTGTTCGATAGCCAACGGTCTTTCCAGTGGATTCACCTAACAACGAGGCCATGCGATGGGCAGCCGCACGCGCTGCCAAGCGTCTCGGCTCAAGCATGATGATTTTTTTTGTTTTCAGCCATGGTTCTTTCAGGAGAGCCAAAGGCACCTGCGTCGTTTTGCCCGCGCCGGGTTCTGCCGTTAGAAGCACGATGGACTGCTCACGCAAGGTCTGTGTTAATTGAGGAATAATTGTGAGTATGGGAAGATGTTCAACCGTCATACATTGCTTGCCATGAAAGATAGGGGGATGGTAGCCGTCTAAAGAATGATGAGCGGGGGAGGCGCATTATTTGAAATCATGGTAAACGAGTCGGGTTGAAATTTTTCCTGAAAGGGTCATACCATTTACCGGATGTTCGCGGTACACTATCCAATTATTGGAGTTTAATGGCACGAGGAATCCCACCGCATGTCCAGGGATTCTATTCTTGACGAAAGCAGAAGAATGAAGCAACCAGATGAAGAGGAGATGAAGGAATGCATGTAAGATCTTTCGTTCTGACAAGTGCATTGGTTGGTGGAATCGCAGGATTTGTATCCTTGGGATTCGGTGGGTTTGGCCATGAAATAGGCCATGCTGCTCCACCAGATATGCTGACCGTTGATGGGCAGACCTTCCCAGGTATTGGTCCTTTACCGACGGCGATTCCTCAGCCAGCCGGCAATCTGAACTACGCCGCAAAAGTTTCTCTTGGCAAACAACTCTATTTTGATGGGCGGCTTTCTAAAAATAATGCCATTTCGTGTGCGTTTTGTCATAACCCTGTGGCGGGGTTTGCCGATCCCAATCAAACCTCAGTGGGTGTGGTTGGTAAACGGGGAGGACGCCAAGCGCCCACGGTCTATAACACCGCATTTAATGAATTTCAATTTTGGGATGGACGGGCAGGTTCGTTAGAAGAACAAGCCATCGGGCCTATTCATAATCCGATTGAAATGGCCGAAACCCATGAAAATGTGGTGAAAAAGTTAAGTCACATAAAAGGGTACCAAGAACAGTTTCAGGCGACATTTGGAACCGGGGTAAGTATTCAGGGCATTGGCGAGGCCATTGCCGCCTATGAGCGCACGGTGATCTCCACAAATTCGGCTTTTGATAAATTTGTGTTAGGGGATACCAATGCGATGGACGAATCCGCCAAGC
>QJYE01000430.1 GCA_003235785.1 Nitrospirota bacterium | reverse complement strand
CACATGAATCGCCAGGCCTCTGATCTTGCCAAGCAAATCAATGCTGCAGAGCATGGTGGAGGCGGAACAAGAACGGTACATGGCGTCCTCCCTGCAGCCTTAACGGAGCTGTGCGGAGAAATTGTGAAGGCTCTTCACGTTCGCACTGAAGCAAAGGACTGGGAACAATTTGAGATAAAACGAGTTGCAGGGAATACTGAACAACCCATCCTGCTCAGGGGATTTGGTCTTCCTGACAGAGGAGGCGTACAGTTCGCCAGGCTGGTTGTCACCCTTGAGGAACTTGGCCGCCGCCAACAGCTCAATACCGATCAGGCGAAGGAAAAGTTTCAGCTTACCAACCGTGAGCAAGCAGTTGTTGAACACTTGGCGAAAGGTTGGACCAACAAGGAAATCGCAAACGCCCTTGAGATTACGGAACAGACAGTTAAAGAACACATCAAGCACATTATGCGAAAAACCAACGCCACCACCAGAACAGGCATCCTCGTCCAAATCTTCAACTCCTAGTTTTTTCCCACAGCCCTTGTCGCAAAAATACAATAGTGCGCACTATCCGACACAGACCAATCTAGAATATTGACTTTTTTAATCAATGGCTTACGAAATTACAGCAAGGCCCGCCGATTGCACTATCGGCTAGGCACCATGAGGAACACCAAAATAGCATTACTCTTGTTGTTGCTGACTTTCTTAACTGCTGGATGCCAAGCCAACCAACCCCTGCGATCAGCAGGAGTCGACAACGGAAGTTTCATGAATTTATGGAACACATATTCGCATTGCCAGAAGTCTGAGGATGTTCAGGAACTCATCGACGATGCAGTTGTGTTACGTGAGGCTACCGTGCAAGCTGCTTCAAGCAAAACATTCGGTTTTCCTTTACCAGGAAAACTCGAGCGACATGTGTCAACACCTTCTACGCGGCTAGCCGTCGACATCAAGGCAATGTCTGCAGCATGTTCACTCAGAGCGGGGCGAGCTGCTGCTCATGCGGACCGTTTCGAAAGTGCTCGCGAAATACTTGAGCCGATTCTTAATTATCACCCGAAGTCTGACTATCGCTTTTACACCCTACAGGCACAAGCTATCCTTTCAGAAATCGTGCAGACGAATGTTCAAGTATCATTCAATACTCCATAAGCCTCACCCTCATAAGAATCGCTCTTCTCAAAAACATTCACGCCTTAAACTTTTCAACAGATTTTCGCCCTACTTTAGCCTAAAACAACGTATATACAAAAGGCGCCACGGCCGACCCTTGCGTCAGCACAATCAGAGTTCCTAGCAAAAGCAGCACACTTATAATCGGCAACAGCCAAAACTTCTTTCTCTCCTTCATAAACGCCCATAGCTCTAGAAGGAACTCGCTCATATACACCTCCGAATCATAATGTTCTAGAACTGATTCTTCATGTGTGAATGTGGACGTGGGGGACGGACTATGCGGTATGTGGAGAGCTGATCGGAGAATGCTTCCTGCATCGTATTTTTTCCAAGCACTCGAAAAAGTATCCCAATGGGAGTCACCAAGCCATAGAACACCACGCCCAGCAAGATTCGCGTATTTATCCATCCCAGCACGTGCCCCACTCCCATCCAGCCTTTGTGAATAGGAGCCAGGAGCTGCGGCTGCGCACCACCGATAACCATCAGCGCTCCCCCTACGATAACAGCCCATGCCCGAAAGGCCTCTCCATGAACCAATAGGGGCCACACACCGATAACGGAAAACAGTCCTCCAACCAACAGTCCAAAACTTCGCAACTCCTTGGCACTCGCTCTATTAGCCAATCGATTCTCCCTTCACGTCAGTCTAGTTCGAACTCCCGTTTCCAATCAGAGTCGCCCTCTAGAGGTTTCTGGTCTTCCTTCATCAGAATATAATTTTCCAGGACTAACACATCCATTTCTGTTCGCATGAAACACTTATACGCATCTTCAGGCGTACAGACGATTGGCTCACCTCTTACGTTAAACGACGTATTGACCAACACTGCACACCCGGTCTTGTCCTCGAAGGCTTTCAGCAGTTTGTAATAGCGGGGATTCGTCTCTGCATGAACCGTTTGCACTCTCGCCGAGTAGTCGATATGTGTGATGGCGGGGACATCGGAACGGGGAACATTCAACAGATCGATACCCCACAGCGCGTTTTTCTTGGAGTCAAAGGGAAGTCTCCGAGATTCCAATACCGGGGCCACCAGCAGCATATATGGGCTGTCGCAATTCAACTTGAAGTAGTCGGTTACGCGCTCTCTTAAGACCGATGGAGCAAATGGTCTGAATGACTCACGGTATTTGATCTTCAGGTTCATCACCGACTGCATCTTGGTGTTTCTCGCATCTCCTAGGATACTCCTGCCGCCAAGTGACCGCGGGCCAAATTCCATTCGCCCTTGAAGCCAGCCTACGACTTTTCCCGCATTTAATTGATCGGCCACATACTCAAATAGTTGGGGATCTCCTAATCGTTGATACACTGCTCCTAGCATCCTTAATCGACTTTCTATATCCTCATTCGAATACCTTGGCCCAAGATAGCTTCCTTGCATTCCATCCTTCAGATCATGCGCCACCCGCGGTTGGTTCTCATACTGATACCACGCACTCAAGGCGGCCCCCACTGCTCCACCTGCATCGCCAGCCGCCGGCTGAATCCACATTCCTTTAAACGGCCCTTCTCGAAGAATACGACCATTTCCAACACAGTTGAGCGCAACCCCTCCGGCTAAGCATAAGTATTCCGTCCCCGTTTCATGGTGCATCGTCCGACAGAGTCGCAACATCACCTCTTCTGTAACTTCCTGTACGGAACGAGCCAAGTCCATCTCCCGCTGTCCGAGCTTCGACTCCGGTTTTCGAGGCGGCCCGCCGAAAATATCGTCAAACTTCCGACTGGTCATCGTCAAACCAGTACAGTAATTGAAGTAATCCATGTTCATTCGAAATGTGCCGTCAGGCTTCAGATCCAGGAGATGGTCATAGATTGCTTTAACGTACTTTGGCTCCCCGTAGGGCGCCAAACCCATGACTTTGTATTCCCCTGAATTGACCTTGAACCCCGTATAATACGTAAATGCCGAGTACAGGAGCCCGATTGAATGGGGGAACGGAATCTCCCACAACGGTTTCAGACTGTTTCCTTCTCCTAACCATGCTGATGTCGTCGCCCACTCGCCAACTCCATCCATGCATAACACCGCCGCCTTGTGATAAGGAGAGGGGAAGAAGGCGGAGGCTGCGTGGGACTCATGATGCTCGCCAAAGAGGAATTGTGGCAGCCTGGCCTTCTCCAGCCCTGGAGCGCAGGAGAGCACTTCTTCCCGCAAGAGGTTCCTTAGCAACAGTTTCTCCTTGAGCCAGACCGGCATCGCTGCGAGAAAAGACTGAATGCCCTTCGGCGCAAACCCAATATAAGTTTCCAGTAATCGTTCGAACTTGACGAGCGGTTTATCGTAGAAAACAATGTACGTGAGATCCGCAATCCCGATCCCTCCCTCGGCAAGGCAATATTTGACGGCACGATGAGG
>QJYE01000356.1 GCA_003235785.1 Nitrospirota bacterium | reverse complement strand
CAGCCAGCAACACCCCATTGGTGGTCATGGCAATATCCTGAATGCGGGTATTCTGCTGGAGCATCCCGATTAAAGACGCCAAATCTTTTCGTAGGAGTGGCTCTCCACCCGTAATACGGACTCGATCCACGCCCTGCTCGGAGAAAAGCTCTGTCAGGAAGACGATCTCCTTAAAGGTCAACAAGGTTTCACGAGGCAACCACACATACTCTTCCTCGGGCATACAATATTGGCAGCGTAAATTACACCGATCCGTGACCGATATACGGAGCGAGCGTAATGGCCGGCCCCACATATCTTTTGCCGGCTCAGGCAAACCGGACAGATCATTCGATAGCATTAGGGATGTTCCTCCACCCAGACGTCACCCTGGGGGGTGTATTCCATTTTCCATATCGGGGTGATTTTTTTCAGTTCATCAATACACCATTGACAGGCCTTAAAGGCATCGGCTCGATGTTCCGCTCCGATAATAATCAATACAATGTTTTCGCCAATCTCGATAGGGCCATAGCGATGGAGGACTAAGGCTTCAATAATGTCAAAATCTTGCAATGCCCGTTCGCGGATTTCTTTGAGCTTCTTTTGGGCCATGCCCTCATAATGCTCAAACGTCATGGAGCTCACATCATGGCCCTTGGAATGGTCTCGAGCAGTCCCCAGGAACATGGCAATCCCCCCGATTCGAGTAGATCGTGCACGAACCCGTTCTAACTCTTGATCGATAGAAAAATTTTCCTGCTGAACCCGAACCAGCATGCCTTCTTCAGTTTCAACGGCCATTGCTCACCTTCCTCAGTTCGTCGCCATAGAATACAAATTGGCCCTCATCATGCTCCACCAGCAAACGGGGGCAAGAGTGCAATTTCATCTGACTCAACAAGAGCTGTTTCCCAATGGGCAATTTCTTGATTAACTGACACCACCACTTTTTTCTGAAGTAACAGCTCTCCTAAATCCGGATATTGAATATGAAGGGAATCCACGAGGTCTTTCACCTGAGCCCCCTCTGACAGAGGCATTTCCAACATACTCACGCCTGACACTAAGGTTTTCAACATGCCGAAGAGTCTCACCTGTACCATGGGCAAAGTGCTCGCTCCCTCTTGAAAATTCGAAAAGATCTTACCCTCAGCCAACCAGCGGAGGGCGTTCGTAGATCCCGGACTTCCCCCCTGATTTTGACATGAGGCAAATATCACCAAACACCATACCCTTATCCACAGCTTTGCACATATCATAAATGGTCAGGGCAGCCACCGAAACAGCCGTCATCGCTTCCATCTCAACCCCGGTATTGCCCGTGGTTTTCACTGTCACTTCAATCGTAATACAACAGTGCCCTGAGGCATTGGGCTGAGCCTCTTCTGTAAAATTCACATCGACACCCGTCAACAGAAGCGGATGGCACATCGGAATCAAATCCGGGGTCCGCTTCGCTCCCATGATCCCCGCCACCTGGGCCACAGCCAACACATCCCCTTTCGCAATACGACCTTCTTGAATCTTTTCAAGGGTTTCCGGCAACATGAAGACTTTCCCTTGGGCCACAGCCACGCGCTCCGTGGCATGCTTATCTGTCACATCCACCATTCTGGCTCGACCGGATTCATTAAAATGCGTGAATTGACTCATGGCCAAACCCGTAACGTCTCCATTGAAATAGTCGGAAATGCTTGAAAACTTTAAAAGTATAGAGAGGCATGAAAAACCTCGTCAAGCAAAAGAAGGGTCCTGGTGGACTTGACAGAGCCAATTCCCCACCCTATAAAACAGGTCATCGAGAAAAACCAGACATATCAAGGAAATTTTGATGGATCAACCCACCACACCCAACCCCATCTTAGCCAATAAAAAACTAGGCCTGCTCCTTTCAACAGCTCCCGAAAATCCCAATGCCGAGACGGTCTATCAGCTCTCAAAAACGGCTTTAGCCAATAAGGTTGATACCTATCTGTATTTCATTGATGAAGGGGTCCTCAATCTGAAGGATCCGCGCTTTGCCGAATTGGCCAAGAAAGGACTGAAACTCTTCGTCTGCGCCTATGGCTGCCAACAACACCATATCTCCACCGATGGTTACGGCAAAGAAGTGAACTTCTGTGGCCTCGTCATCCTCTCCAACATCATCGACGGCTGCGACCGCTTCCTGGCCTTCAATTAATTCAACCCCCTGTTTCACCAAAGCACGTCACAATAGAGGTACGAGCTAGGATTTCTTTCGTTTACGTGTGGCCGCCTTGACTCCAAAGCAGAACACGGGTGTAAGCCCGCTGTCTTTTACCTCGGCATTCAACATCCATCGAATTTCTTCTCTTGCACGAGGGTCCCGCCCGGTACAAAACCCGTCTTCAGGAATTCCGAGCAAAACAGGAATCCCCCCATTTCTTTGAGAATCAATATTTATCATGGTCTTTTTTGTTTCCCAACGAACCTCATCATACATCTTTTTGCCTTTTCCAAAATCATTGGCATAGTAGCGGTCAACATACCGGACATGAAGGCTGACGGTTTGATCCGGTCTGAGTTGCAAGCCTGGAGCGGATAGTAGCTTTTAAACTTCCACCCAGGCGAGGCTCCGTTTGTAAAACTAAGGAAGAACGGCCGTACCGTGTGATCAATCTGTAATGACAGATGATTTTATAAAGCGATACCGCTCTTCGTTTATTTGGTCTTTCTTGTGTTGGGGAGGAGTTGTCCGGAATCTATGTCCAAACATTCCCGGAACATTCCATCTATACTTTAAACAAAGGGTTGGGTAGCATGGTCCACAACCAAAAAGGGTTCACGGAAATGATAGGTAGAACAATCCAGATAGGGAAAAGCACATGAGAAGTCATTCCTTTGTCAACAAGTGTGGCACCAACCTTCTGATTTCCATATTTGCCATCCTTGGTTACAGCACCATGACACATGGGGCAGAAGCTGAGCGCAATCCCGTGGACATCGTGGAATGGAAGGTGCCCTGGGAGCAGACCCGACCACGAGATCCCTATCTGGATCAGCAAAACCTGGTGTGGTTTGTGGGCCAAACGGGAGATTACATCGCGGTACTGGATCCTAAAGTCGGACAATTCCACCAATTCAAACTCGACCCTGGAACTGGTCCGCATAATCTGATTGTCGATAATCAGGGGGCAGTCTGGTATGCCGGCAACCGCGCCGCACATATTGGAAAACTCGACCCAGGCACAGGTCACATCACCAAATATGCGATGCCCAATTCTTCCGCGGGCGATCCACACACCCTCGTGTTTGGAAAGCCCAACGAAATCTGGTTTACCGTCCAACAAGGAAACTATGTTGGACAGCTCGCCATGGATTCGGGAAACATTCTCCTCACCCCTCTACTCACACCGAACGCCCGTCCCTATGGCATCGTCATGGATACCACACACAGACCCTGGTTCACCGAATTCGGCACGAATAAGCTCGGAACCATCGATTTAAAAACAAAATCAGTTAGAGAAATCTCATTGCCTCGCAAAGAGGCACGGCCAAGACGATTGGCCATCACGTCTGATCAAGCACTCTGGT
>QJYE01000278.1 GCA_003235785.1 Nitrospirota bacterium | reverse complement strand
CCATGGGCCAAAATCCAAAGCCCCATTGGTGATGGCCACGACCACTTCCCGTCCCATAATTTGCCGTTTGATATGGGCATCGCCGTTATCTTCACCCGTCAGGTTATGTTGATAGTCATCGGCTTGGGGAGCCAGCCGCTCAAGAAATCGCTCATAGTCATGCAGCAACCCTCGTTCGTCATCATTGATATAGACGCTTGCCGTAATATGCATGGCATTGACCAACACGAACCCTTCCTGAATACCGCTTTGCTGCACCACATGTTCCACTTGCGGGGTAATATTGATAAACTCTCGCCGTGTTTTTGTCTGAAACCAGAGTTCTTCTCGACGGGATTTCATGGGGATCCTCCTTTTGGATGACGAGCCGCTCTCGATTCTCTCTCACCAATCACGCCATGGCAAGTGGGAAAAACTATTTCCCTTCATTCCCACCAAGCCACCCAATCAGCTCCTCTCGTATTTGACAGGACTTACGAGGGGTGTTATGAAACTTTACTGTTGGGATATTTCTCTATGCCAAGCACTTCTTGAATCATTTCCCGGACAGAGACGCGAAAATACGGATTAGTACACGATTCGACTTCCCTTGAAAAGGAGATCAGGGTTATGACCACCACATTGGACGCCATGTTTCCCCTAGAACGCCCCTCACGCTGGAATGTGCTGTTCGCGGAAAACACCGACAAGGATCTGGATTTCGACGAAGGGTTTGAAGAAGACGATGAACTCCACCAATCTAAGCCGCCTTCCCGTCGCCCTCTTTTGTGGATTCTACTCCTGCTGCTCGTGGCAGGTGGTGCCTATTGGGTGCTGAATAACCCGTCAATGCCAGGTTCAAATTTAACAGACATGAACTCAGTGGAAGACACCAATCTAACAGTGAAGACCGACGTACCATCTCCACTTTTCGGAGAGGGCACAACCGTCAGGCTTACTGAGGAAACGGGAGGGACCATGCTCATGGGTAACCCGACCAACTCTCAACCAGGACCTATGGTACAAGCCAATAAGCCAATGACCATTCTTGATGGAAGCTATCAACTCCAGGGATGGGTCTATCAGGTTAAAACCGAATCGGGAGAAACCGGGTGGGTTTCGGAAGAAAAACTCAAACGGTAATCACCACGCACCACTAAAGCAGCGAACAGCAAAGGTAACTCCACGAGATTTGTTCAGAGCCTCAAGCCTATCTTGACGAATCGCGTTTCCCCTGTCCACAGATTACTCCATAGCTCAAGGCCAGGGATCCCGCCTGGCCCTTTCGTAATTGAACCAGTTGGACCATCCTTGCTACTGTGCAAGTTCATTTGTCAATAGATCATCACCCCCGATACAGACATCGACATTCTCTGAACCAGGTATGTATGCAAGCCCTATCGCCACATGACGCTCAAGAATTGTGTACCGCATATACCAAACAAAGCGGAAGCAATTTTTATTATTCCTTTCTCTTTCTTCCCCGCCGCCGCCGAGAAGCCATGTATACCATTTATGCCTTGTGCCGAATGGTGGATGGTGCCGTTGATGACCCTCCACCAGGAAGCAACCCCTTAGAAGTTCTGGCGACCTGGCGACAAGAAGTCTCAGCCGCCTATAAGGGGCACCCCACCCTCCCCGTGACGATCAGTTTAGCCGCACATCTGAAAGAGTTTGACATTCCAGAACAGTTAATCCAAGAACTCATTTCCGGCGTCGAAATGGATTTAACCATCAATCGCTATGCCACCTTTTCCGACCTCTACCCTTACTGCTATCGCGTCGCGTCTGTGGTGGGATTAATTTGTCTCAAGATTTTCAAAACTCAGTCTCCCAAGGCTGAAGACTATGCCGTGAATTTAGGATTAGCCTTTCAATTAACCAATATGCTGCGGGATCTCTACAGTGATGCGAAGGAGAATCGTGTCTATCTTCCGCAAGAAGATTTTCAACGCTTCGGCTATTCCGTGGAAGAGTTGCTAAACCAGCAATCATCTCCCGCACTGATTGAATTTATGAAATTCGAATGTGCCCGAGCGCGGTCCTATTATCAGCAAGCTCAAGACATTCTTCTCACCCTGCCCGCAGCAGACCAAAAAGCACTGGTCGTGGCGGAAATCATGCGTGGCGTGTACAGCACCATTCTCCAAAAAATCGAGGCACAGAATTATCCCGTCTTTGGTCCGCGAGCCCGCGTCTCGTCATTTCAACGCCTGAGCATTGCGGCAGGCATTTGGTTCAAATCCTTCTTTACGCGACCTGTCGCGCCCTCCATGTGACACGCCATATTCTGATACTGGGAGACAATCTCGCCGGGTTGATCACCGCCTACCGGCTGACCCACTATGGCTTTCACATCAGCCTGATAGACGTCCCAGGACAGGCTCAACCAACCGGTCACCCGGGAACGGCTCAACAGACCGTGAGCACGACCTCATCACCTCTTACGTCTCCCGTATCAGAAAGAGGAGCAATCCCCCTCATTCTCCACGGCTATTACCATGCAACATGGGCGCTCCTTCAGGAACTGTCATTTGAATGGCCCCCACAAACATCACAACCGGTTGACCTAGAATTTTCGATAGAAGGAAAAACGCCCATCGCGTTCCCCAAGCCCTTACGGCTCCCATGGCTTCCTCCCTTGACCCGATTGGCCTTTTTCAAAGGCCTCCCCTGGTCAGACCGCTGGCATGTCCTCAATTTTCTCGAACAACAATGGGAACACAACCTCCTCACCAATCCCCGTCCTGATATCGACAATGTCGAAACCTGGCTCCGTTCTGCCAAACAATCCGAGCACAGCCGTTCCCATTTTTGGAATCCACTCTGTCGATTCTTCCTGAATTGCGATCTTTCGCACGCATCACTGGGTTCATTTACTCACGTCCTCTCCCAATACTGGTTCGGACACCCCTCGGATGCCGCGACATTCCTTGCACCTCCCGAGACACTCAGTCAACTTGAAGCAACGCTGAGACAACGGCTCATCACCAAGGGGGTAGGATTTCATTCGGCAAGATCCAGCCTGCGCATCCACGTTCACGCGGAAAAGATCCAAGCCATTGAGCAAGACGAACAACACCTCACGGCTCACATTTACATCTCGGCATTGACGCCCCGCGAACTTCTCCCGTGGCTTCCTGAACGAGCCTTAACCCGCTATGCCTATTTCTCCCACTTAAGTCAGATTCCGGAAGAAGATGGCCTGGCCATCCGGTTTACCCTGCACAATATCCTCATCCCTCCACGACTCATTCTCACCTCGAAATTCATTGATTGGATCACTAGTCAGCCGTATTCCAACGGGCATTCACCAAAGACCGTCATCACCGCATTCACTCTACTGCAGGCCATGACTCAGACATGCACCGGGGATGACCTTAGGCACGCCGCCTGGGCTTTAATACAGAAAACCTTCAACCTTTCACCTGACTACACAGCAGCATCCTGCGAACCCCACCAAATTCAGCCCATTGGGCCATTCTCGCCATGTCATCAAGGATCTCGGACCCATCGGCCTCTTCCCCAAACCCCATTTGCCAACTTCTTTCTGACTGGTCCCTGGACCGCCACAAACCTCCCTACTTCT
>QJYE01000195.1 GCA_003235785.1 Nitrospirota bacterium | reverse complement strand
TGCGGGAGATTGAAGTGGTCCGGGCCAAGGTGGAGGATGTTCAGGCCACGCAGGAGGGGCATATTTGCAGGTACAGGGAAATGGCGTCATGATAAGAGCGAGTTTGTGGGGGTTCTCCCGGAAGTCCAAGTCTGACTGGCACGAAATCTGGCACTTGGATGTCGTGCGACGGCTGGGATTCGATCTTTCTGACGATGGATAAACGGCATGGGCATCGGTTGGCTCCTCGAACGCTCCGGTCGTTAATTTTTACCGCGTTAAAAATGGCCAATGTGAAGCGGCCTGTGGTGACGGGACATTCGCTCAGGCATACGGCAGTCAAGATGCCCTCGAATGGCGGCACTCCCATGACAGCTGTGAAAGATATGATCCGGCATGCCTCTATTAAACAAACCAACATTTATGCCCATACGATGAGACGGGTGAAAGAAGGCGGGGAACCCATTACTCAGTATTAAGTGCATTGACAGGATAGGAGGAGCTTCCTAGAATGATGAACATGAAGCATGCGAACACCATTCTCTCACCAAAAGATTTATCACAAGTTTGGATGGATCTAGCCCAGGATGAGGGTACTCCTGACTCCTATGAACTTACTGAACATGGGGAAATTGTCATGAGTCCCAAGCCCACGAATCGTCATCAAGTTCTGTGTGCCAAAATCATCCTCCAGCTCTCGGCCCAACTCGGCCCCCAAGCTGTGCCCGACGCGGCTATCCTGACAAACGATGCAGGGATCCGCGTCCCGGATGTCGTGTGGATGCCCGAAGAAAAATGGGACGTCGTGATGACAGCCGACGGCCTGCTCCACGCCCCTGACCTTGTGGTTGAAGTTCTCTCGCCTGGCAATCGTGAAACAGAAATCAATCATAAAATTCACGCCTACCTCGACTCAGGAGTCCAAGAAGTAATTATTGTTGGCCTCACCGGAACCATCGAGTACATTCGCCAGGATGGGGTCCATCCTACCTCCATCTTCAATCTCACGCTCTCCCTGCCCGCTCAGCTCTTTTCCTAAGTCAGCCCCAGGGTGGTGAGGGGCTCCACATTCCCACAACACCACAGATCCATTCCTGTGTGCTAATGGGTGACCTCTTTTCATGAGGCACTGTTCCAATGTTAACAAATTCGTGGGAGTTGCTCTCCTGAAAGAAGGTCCAGAATCCTGTGGGTGCCATACCTGGTTTGAAGGGTGACGAGGGCCTGGGTTGGCGTTGATGGCGTCCCTCCAATTTCTCCGATGGCCACGGCTTCTTTTGAGACGGCATGCTGATGCAGAATGGAAAGGGCTTCGTCTACATCCTCGGGAGGAAGAAACATGACGAACCGTCCTTCATTGGCGACATAAAGCGGATCCAGCCCGAGAATTTCACAGGCTCCACGGACCGGCTCACTTATTGGTATGCGCGATTCTTCAATCGTCATGGTAAACGGTCCGGCAGTTGCAAGTTCGCTGAGGGCACTGGCCAACCCACCACGCGTCAAATCACGAAGACAATGGATCGGAACATGGTGATTGAGTAAATCAGCAATGACGCCGTGGAGTGGGGCGGAATCGCTGATCAGGTTTCCTGAAAATTCCAATCCTTCGCGCTGGCTCAACACGGCCATGCCATGAGCGCCCAAGTCCCCGCTGACAATGATCCGATCTCCCGGGGTCAGACGATGAGGGCCGATATCGACTGATTGAGGAATCACACCCAGGCCAGTGGTATTAATAAAAATCTGATCACCTTTTCCCCGATCCACAACTTTCGTGTCACCACAGACAATGTGAACCCCACAGTCCTGTGCCGTCTTTGCCATAGACGAAACGACTTGTTTGAGCATGTCAATCGATAATCCCTCTTCCAGAATAAATCCGGCACTCAGGTAACGCGGGCTTGCGCCCATCATGGCCAGATCATTGATCGTGCCATGCACCGCCAGGCTGCCAATGTCTCCCCCGGGGAAAAAGAGTGGTTGGACCACATAAGAATCGGTGGTCATGGCCAAGCGACCATCCTGGGCAGGCAGAACCGCACTGTCTTGTAACGCGTTCAAATATGAATTGGAAAAAGCCTCCAGGAAAATTTCATGAATCAGTTGTTGCATCAGACGTCCGCCGCCCCCATGGGCGAGGCGAATGGTTTCATCAGAGGCGAGAGGTAGAGGACATTGAGGTTGGAAGGAAGGGTTTTGAGACATGAATTAGGGTCCGGTAACCTTGGAAGGGCGATATCGAAAATAGGCCGCGCAAGCCCCTTCACTCGACACCATTGGGGCACCAAGGGGATGGTCGGGTGTACACCGGGTCCCGAAAGCGGCACAGTCTGACGGTTTCATGAGGCCCTGAAGAATTCGACCGCTTTCACATTCGGATGAAGGAGAAGGGGTGACAGCAGTTTGGGAGATGCAATCGTGAAAGTGTTGAAGGGCATCAAATTGGGAAAAAGCCGGTTGAAGTGCCAACCCGCTGTTGGGGATCGTGCCAATTCCTCGCCAGTGCCGGGAGGAGGGTTCAAAGACCTCATCAATGACCTTTTGCGCTTCCACGTTTCCAGAGCGGTGCACCGATCGGGCATATTGGTTTTCGACGATAGAACGCCCATCCTCCAATTGTTGGACGACCATCTTCACACCTTCCAGAATGTCTACCGGTTCAAATCCAGTCACCACAATGGGCACCTGGTATTTTTGACTGATGGGTTCGTACATGTCATAGCCCATAATCGTACATACATGTCCTGCGGCAAGAAATCCTTGTACACGATTTTCAGGCGAAGAAAGCAGCGCTTCCATGGCAGGAGGGACTAACACATGGGCCACAAGGACGAAAAAATTTTGCAACTTCAGCTGTTGCGCCTGAAGAATGGCCATGGCCTGAGCGGGGGCCGTGGTTTCAAAGCCCACCGCAAAGATGACAATCTGGCGCGAGGGATTAGCCCGGGCGATGGCGACGGCGTCGAGAGGAGAATAGATGATACGAACGTCTCCTCCTTGGGCTTTGACCTTGAGTAAGTCCTCATGGGTTCCCGGTACGCGGAGCATGTCACCGAAGGAACAAAAAATGACATCTGGGAGCTTGGCGAGTTCGCAAGCCGTGTCAATCAATTCAATGGGAGTGACACAGACCGGACATCCCGGGCCATGGATCAGGGTAATCCCGGGAGGCAGCAGACGATCCAGCCCATACCGGACGATAGAATGGGTTTGCCCACCACAGACTTCCATAATGGTCCAGGGATGGCGAGTGATCTGGCCGATGGCAACAGATAGTTTCTGTACGGTGTTGGAGTCTCGAAATTCATCGAGATACTTCATGAAGGTGGAATCCCTGTTTCGTTGGCTTGGTTCATCTCCTTTAGGAGTGCCAACGACTCTTGAGCAGCCTGTTCATTAACCTTACTGATAGCAAACCCCACATGCACAATCACATAATCCCCAACTCCGGCATCGGGAACCAGTGCCAGACAGACCTCTTTCGATATCCCGCCAAACGAGACGATGCCAGTCCGGACATCACTATCCTGAACACGTTCAATTTTTCCTGGGATAGCTAAACACATAAAGATAGCCTCATCGGTTTCATGTA
>QJYE01000414.1 GCA_003235785.1 Nitrospirota bacterium | reverse complement strand
TCCACTTCTCCTCCATTCCTATCCCAGCTCTGCGCATCGCCCTTCCGGTAGGTCGTGGGTGCCATTGGGCCGGACATCAATAACTCGCCTTTCCCCGATACCACCTCTACGAGAATACTTTCTGAATGTTCAAAAAACATGACGCCGGTACATCTGCTATTCACCCATGGTTGAATAAGAAGCCCCATGGAAAATGCCACAGACTGTCGCGGCATTCGCAGCCAATATCGAAGAGCTTTCGGCTGGAACAACGAGCCGACACAGCTCCTCACAGCCTTCTTCAGATCCTCCATATTTGTCAGTCCCGCCTCCGATTGAAACACTCCCGGGAAAGCTCCACATTCAGAATCCTCGAGTAAACATGACGATCGACAAATCAAAGAAGAACCATCTTGGGTTAAATAGGCGAAACATTGTTCAAGGTCGCGCTCAAACGTTTGAGGTAAGTCGGTGTCCTGCAATTGTTGTATGATTTCTTTTCCGAGCGCGAGCACATAGGCTTCCTTTAACAGCGGACCATTCTCCTCTAACCATTGTATCCGGTCTCGCAGGCCAGCCAGCGTGAGGAGACTTTCGGAATAGGAGGTATCAAAGATAAACCCGGGCGCGATACGAAAACCCAGAGAATCCAGACGGCAGAGAGAAGCGGCTTTAGAGCCCACCACAAGTGGATCGGGAATGTGAAGGCCGGTAAGCGGCATCATGGGAGAAACTCTCCTCCTTCCTACCCTTCAATTATGGGGCTGTTGAAAAAAGCCGCCAGCGGCGTTCTCGCCAGTTTTCCGTGCTCACGTACTGGAAGTACGCTCCGCGCGAAAAAACTGACTGCGGCCTTGCTGGACGAACTTTTTTGAACCGCCCCGAGGCCTCTGAGATCCAACCTGCCTGTGGGCCAATATGCCCTTGGAAATTATTATTATTCAACACCCCCATTATATGGGGCACCAATCCAGGTGCAAAGATAGTCCATATGCACCAACCGCTGCTCCGCATGAATAGTCGGTCGCTGAGGGAAGGGCTGCATCGGTTGAATCTTTTTCGGACAATAAGGATCCTGGGCCAACATCGTCTTTTCCCCATCCCGATGAAGCGCGTATAAATAGGAACGCGCTGAGCATCCCCCCCCGCATTGTGCGATCACGTCACAACCCTGGCATCCTTCGATCATGTCCGGGTTGGCATTCCGTTGGCGAAACACCTTGAATTGAGGGCTCTGGATAATGTCCTTCAAGTCATGGGTCAGGAGATCCAGAGGCGCTTTGAAATCGTGCAAATAGACACAGGGGCTGACGTAAATTTCTCCGGTAGGCGTGATGGAATGAATGCGAAATGAAGTCCGGCCACAAGGACACCGGCGAGCCTGTTGAAAATCGGTCACCGCGGCCAAGGGGGGTTCGCCTAAATCAATGGGACGGCATCGTTTCAGTAAATACGAGAATCCCTCGTAATACATGTCTGGTGGAAGCGCCACTTCCATGTGTTTCGGCTCCACCGGCTTTACGGGATTAATACGAATATTGGCTCCATGCAGCTTGGCAATCTCGACCAACCGTTCCAGATGCCTCAGGGAAAAGTTCCATTTCATCCCGGCCATAATACATGTATGAGGTTTATGGTGCCGTTGACAGATTTTCAGGCTTTCGATGGCCTGATCATACACATTCGCCCCACGATTGGCGTTGTGCTCTTCCCGAAACGGAGAATCAAAAGACACATCGACATCATTCAGGAGATCAAACGATTCCCGAAAATGGTTGTATAACCAGAGAAGGGTAATCCCGCTCGTCGTCAGCCCGACTTCAATCCCCGAGTGGACAAGCAATTCAATGATCAATGGCAACAATGTGTCACGGGGGTTGAGCCCATTCGTAAACAAGGGCTCGTTCCCCCCAAGATTCACCGTCTCTACGCCATTGACCTTCAGCTGATGCACCACCCGCCCGACCATGGCCCTCGTCATATCCTGCCCTTTCACCCGTGCATTCATGCTGTAACAATGTGTGCAGCGGTAGGGGCAATCGTTACCAAGCGTCCATCCAATATTTCTGATGGTCACCGGAATTTCCGATAGGCCCTCAAATTCATGGGTGGGGCCAGTCTGCAATTGGTAATGCTCGAACCGGTCATATGCACGGCCGATCGAATAGAGAATTTCCTGCTGAGCCATCAGGACCTCCGTAATAAATTCGAGGATCTATCCATGGTCACCTGTCTATTCCCGACGATTTTTCTGTGAGTAACAGAAGGAGATCCTGAAGACCAACCTCATTCGGGGGCACCGCCCCATACTGACACACACGATGCATATTCCGGAAAAATCGCATTTTCACCAACCGGTTCATGTCCTGATGCTGCAACAATGTAGACCAGAGGCGAAGAAGATTATACATTCTGATGCGTTCCATAGGCATCGAGTCGATGGCATGCAACACACAGTTCATCCGACCTTGGTGAATCTGACCGGCCACGGCCAAGGAGTCGTCGAAATGTTGAAGTTGTTCCTGGACATTCTCGGGGTCTCCATCGTACCGTTCTGCCAATTCCTTCATCTTGGAATCCACGAAGACATCGGTATCGAAATCTGCACAATCCAGGTCTTCAGTTTCCAAAAATCCCCATTGTCGGCGGTAATCGGCGCGAGCGTCGGCATAGCCATCTGGAGAGGTCATCCAGACCAGCAACAGCTCTAACTGACGCCGATACAAACGGGTGAAGAGGGACTCCTGTGCTGGACGAACCAACGCCTCACACCAATCCGCGTTCATACCCGGGACCTGGTCGAACAGACGCCTGACGTCCTCTATCTTCAGGGCAAATTTCAGCGCATCTAAAGACTGATAGTTGGTCACAGCATCAACATACTGCAAATAGCTTTCAGGGGCTGGTGCCATGCCTCGTTCAAGCGTCCGCTCGAACTCTTCGCTGACCGCCAACACATTGGTGAATTCCGTCAGAAAGGTTCTCATAACCATGATCTGTGCGATGGGATCCTGGAGGATTTGTTCGGAAAGCCGGGTATTGAGCGCTTGCAAGACCGACCGGTTGGCCCATAGCATGCCATCGGAAAATAGAACCATACAGGGCACCAATTCCCCTGAAAGGTCAAACATTTGTCCTTGCTTTCTCATGCGCGTCTGCAACATTTCCATGGCCAGCCTGGAGTGAAATTCCTCGAGCGCAAAGACCACACATTCGTCTTTCTGTAAAGATAGCGGAGCCAAGTAGGCATTCAAATCCTGATCGGTCCTGATGAACTGCCGTACTCTGAGACGTTCCGTGATCACCGGGCCACCGCCTCTTGCGTGGATTTGAGGGAGAACAAGGGAACACACGATGAGGGTGGAAGCCCCGGCAGTTGCTCACGGTAATACCGGATCAATTCCTTCACAGACAACCGGGCATTGAGATTACGGTATTCGTGATTGTCCGTGAGAGTGCACGGCAACAGAGCGCCAGTCGAGTCAATATATAAAACGGATCGACCTGCTTCACAGGTTTCGTGGGATTCTCCTCCGAATTGCGTGGTTCGAATCACGAGGCGTCCCTCGTGTTCCCGGCGTTTGCGGTCAATCAGCTCAAAGAGGCGACTGATATGGCGGGGATCCTCTTTGTACATCAAGCAATTATCCATAAACCGGGCAGGACGAGTGGTCTCTTGAAACACGTTCGTGATGCTAAGACACCGGATTCCCTGTTCGACCACCCACTCAATGATGGACTCGATGCAATCATGATTGATGGTGCTGAAGGTCGTAATAATGTTGAGTCGGTCTTTGGGAAGCACCCGGATAGTTTCCTGCAGTTTGGCCCAACTTCCCGGTCGTTGAAAAATCCGATCGGCAAGGCTTTCGTCGATCGTTTGGACGCTCAAGGAAACCTCGATCTGCGCAGACTTCTTGATCAAATCGAAAATTGCCGGGTGGTGGATGGTGCCATTGGTCAATAATTTAACCAAGACGCCTCGTTCGACTAAAAACGTCAGCAGCTCCTGAATCCCGGGATACAGAAGAGGCTCGCCACCGGAGATCAAGAATTTTTCAACCCCTTCTTCTATTAAGACCGAAGCCATATCTATGGCCTGCGCAAGAGGAATCGTCCGATGCTTTTTTTCGACCAAACAAAAATCGCACTCGACATTACAGGCGCTGGTGATTTCCCACAACACCCGGACGCCCTGACTATTGATAGCCCGGTAACAACACTTCTGATCTTCGTTCCGGTATAACGATTGAATGGCCATGGAATAGACTCAGATTAGCCCATCGACATCCTCACCGGCGGAATACCGACAGGGATCTATGTCTGGAAAAAGCGGGGGAAGATGATAGATCTCATTTTGAGGAAACACCTGGCGGGTTTTCTGCGTCACCGACCGACCTCCGATGATAAGATCCCCAAGGAAAGAGAGGTATGGTAGGATACTGCCGATTATTTTGCAAATGAGCGGATCGATGCCGATGTCTCTGTCTTCAACCACATTCCACATGAAAGCGGTTCTATAATGTCCTCACGGTTATCCCTCTTTGGCGGGAAACCTGCCGTTCCGCATCCTCCGACCTACTCCTGGCCACCCATCACGAACAGTGACACCGCCCTTATTGTTCAATTGTTGCAACGAAAAGAATTATCGTATTACGGCCGGGAAGGAGAAGTCCGGGAACTCGAGGATGCTTTTAAAACGTATTTCAACGTTCGCTTTGCCTTGGCCATGAGCTCGGGCACTGCGGCACTTCATTCAGCATTTTTTGGCCTGGGGCTCGGTGAGGGAGACGAAGTCTTGGCCCCGACGTTTACCTTTCTTTCCACCGTCATGCCTATTTTTGTCGTCAATGCCCTTCCCGTTCTAGTGGATGCAGAACCCGACACGGGCAATATCGATCCTGCGGATATCGAACGCCGGATCACGCCTCAAACCAAAGCCTTGGTCATTACCCACATGCAGGGCCATGCCTGCGACATGTCCCGCATCATGGACTTGGTCCGCAAGCATCGATTGACTCTCATCGAGGATTGTTCCCATGCTCACGGAGCCTCGCATAAGGAACGATTATTAGGGACATTTGGTGATGCATCGGTCTTTAGCCTGCAAGGCAGCAAGCTCGTGGCGGCTGGCCAAGGTGGGATTTTGCTGACCAACGATCAGGAAATCTATGAACGCGCCACTCTTTTAGGACACTTCAAAGTCCGGGCCATGGAAGAAGTCACCAGCGACCAATACCGCCCTTTTTCGGGAACAGGCTATGGACTGAATTACCGGATGCATCCATTCGCCGCCGGCCTGGCCAAAGAGCAATTCAAGCGGTTGGACGCTTATTTACAAGGACGGAATGACAACCTGTTGTATCTTTCCTCCCGACTCAAAGGCATTCCCGGCATTGCTCCTCCAGTTGTGCGTGACTATGCGACGCGCCATGGCTGGTTTACCTACCGCCCTTTCTACAAATCCGATGAGTTGGAAGGATTATCTCTTCCAACCTATCTGAAAGCCCTTCAGGCAGAAGGCGTTCCCATCCAAAAGGCCAGCTCGCTTCCCCTTCATTTAGAACCGCTTTTCCAGGTTGAAGATGACCACAGTTACACGTATGGTCGGACCACTTCCGAAGCCTCTCGTTCTACTCGCCAGCGGTACCAGCCTGGTGATTTTCCCCATAGCGAGCATTATGCTCAATCGACCTGCACACTCCCGCCTTTCACCGAACCCATGCCAGAGATCATGGATCAATTCGTCGAAGCATTTTCTAAAGTGGCAGAACAGGCCCATCTCCTCCGCGACTACGAAAGGACGGGATACCCGCACCCAAAATGACGGGATCCAACGGTTAGGGCTGGGCTAGAAAAATCCTTCGACAAACCTGATCCACACGGGAAGCAAAGGGCCGGGCTTCAGGATGCAGGTAGACTGAGAGAGACCAGAGCGATTGGTAACGCTCAGCCATACTGAGGGCTTCTCCCGCATACCCAAACTTGCGGGCAATATCCATCAATGGAGATGGTTGGCCATCCACCCATCCGATCAACACGGTAGAGGGCTTGGCTTGCATCGAAAACGGGCGGGTTGAAACAAGAAGATCGGGTGCGTTGAGCTCTGGGATTCGACAGAGAATACGACGTTCCAACTCCGTACGTCCCTTGGGATGCACGGCCTGCCTGACCAAACGATGTCCACCAGAAGACAGGTCCGACAATCTCTCTACACGAAACACCTCCTTATACAATCTCCTGTTGAGGAGGTCTGGCATCAAAGATCGTGTGGTTCGATCAGCAGTCGTCTGTCGCGATTTTCTACGGAGGACCAATTTTTCTTGCCTCATGAGGAGTTTCAAAAAGTCATCATCGCCTATTCGCAACAACCGGGTCTGAGCAAAGGGTCCGATTTCCTGACTCAGGGCCTGGGTCTCCTCATCGATCAACCGAAGGACACGATCCAGCATGGCATCAGCGATAAGCTTGTCTTCGTGATAAAAGACCCGTTCGGCTAGCTCATACCGAACCCGCTGTAAGGACATAACTCCGGTCACCACCTCATGTCTGTAGGTTCCGGAAAGGGGGTTCAACCCCAATCGATACGTGTATGGTGAAGCCGGCAAAGAACATCCTGGCTTCACAGATTTGCCTTGATGGCGGTTCGTCGATCCGGTCGGTTGTGTATAGACGCAGAGATAGTCACTCACTCCTTCATCGAAACTTCGCGGCATCCCTGCTCCTAAAGAATCTCTCAAAGCAAAATCCACCAAATCGGCGCTAAATGTGCTGGCAATCAAATCAATCACCAACGGGAAAAATGCAGATTCAGTTTTTTCAGCAAGTGCAGCCGTTCTTGGACATTCACTCCTCCCCTGAGGTTTCTCCAATCCATGCCGGAAATGAAACAGCCTCTCAACAATCCCCAAATGAACCCGTAAACAGTCAACAAGTTCAATATGGGGCACCTTCCCACTCTCATCCACGGACTGAAGTGCCGGGTTCAGCTCGTTGTTGATCCAGTTGAAACAGGACCTGGCTCGACCAAGGTTCGTTTGTTCATTCGTGTAGTACCCCGATTGAAATTGAAGCGTATGTCCAAGGGGAAGGAGGGTCATGTCATGAACCAGAGCAAACAGACGGACAATCAAGTCAAGAGAGAGACCCGACCCAAGTTCTCCGTCTATCTGCTCCAATCGTTGCCGATTTCCAGGAGGATCGCACCCATCCCCAACCGATTCCGAAAAAACATTGGTTCGAAGACGAGTCAGAAACTCAGCCGCCCAGTAGGTCGTTCCCAAACTATGCGCTAACCGGGTGTGTTCCGCAGTAGGCAACCCCCAACACCCCAGCCCGATCTGCCGAAGACCTTTCAACCGTTGCATAGGTGAAGTATGCAGGACAGCCATCTCCCCCAGACTCATGGCATAGTCCCGACCTGGAAACACGCGAAATTGGTGAACAGGCCGGATTAGAATTTGAACAGGTTCTGACTTGGCAAGCACTATTTCTCCACAAAACGGTAAAAGATTATTTCCAAAGAAAACCACATTTCAAAGTGCTTCCAGGCGTAATTGTTTGAAGAGAATCGCGCCATCTTCAATATAAGGATGGAATTCCCTTGAAATTAGAAAAACCACTCAATTCTTCTTATACTCAATTGAACCTAGAAACAGGACGCCACCCTGTTCTGAGATTTTCCTGCTCAACGATTCAGTGGCACGGCATCGGCATACACCAGCCTTCGTTCTTCTTTCCTGACCGGTGAATCAGCCTCCCCGGTCGTGTCGAACACCTCAAATTCTTTAATCACCACCCGGTATTGCTTGGGTCCCATTTCCGGGAGGGGGATAGAGCCACTCCACTGATTGGCGTTTACTCTGGGCAGGGCAACGGGTGGTGATCCTCCAACAGGAAGCCATCCCAAGTCGTCCGGCACAGCCGGATTCATTTCTTCTACGGAGACTTCAACGATAGACGTTCGAGCCGGTGCCGCCGAACCCTGTACGCCCGCCACCGTCACAATGACCTGATTGCCATTGTTTGAATCAGGCACGACACTGGCCGTCCGGCCGGGAACCAGTTGAGCGAAGTCTGCCAGGACGACAGGGGAGAGGTGAACGCCATGGATCGAATTGACCTGATAGCGGGCCAGAGCCAGGCGCACGAAGGGGAAATACGCCGTTCCCGGATCCATATCGATGTCGCAGTACCACAACTGTCGGCTCACATCAGGTTTCACGTCAAACACGCAAATCGTGACCGGCATGGGTTGGAATAAAAACAAGCGGGGGTTCACCCCTATTTGAGGATTGACGGTGGCCGCTCTGGAACTAATACCCCCAGCGGGAATGGGCGCCTCTCTCACGCCAAGATCCAAACGGACAGCCACGGCATTCTTGAAATTCGTCGGCGCCGGGTGGGTCGCTCCTACTTTGAGTGGGTTGAACACCTGGGCGGAAATTTTTGGATCTAACTGCATAGCCTGCTGCGAGTTCTTAAGGACCCCAGGCGGGGTTGCACGAGAACTGATTTCATCCTCGGGAATCGATCGAGGTTGAATTTGAGGTATTTTAAGTTTGGGATTCATGGGAATTTTTTCAGCCGGTATGGGCATACGAGACGGGCCGCTTTCCCACAAGGGATCCAATGCCCATTGGGAGACATAGGGTTTGGCTTGATCCGGCAATTCTGCTCTGGGGTCCGGATAGAGGACAACGGCCAGTTGCTCTCCGTCGCCTGAAGAAAACCATGGACGGTCCAGGTAGACCCGAAGTCCTCCGCCGACCCGGTGATGGCCTTGCGGGGTATTTTCCCAACGGAAGGTTGGAAGAATGTAGAGAACTTCCGGTTTGGCAGGAGGAGCACTATTTAAAATATCCACCTTGACCGGTTGTGAAGTCCGGGTCCATTTAGGGAGATTCGGCAGCGGAGGGAGCGGTTGCTTGTTGGCCATCGCCGCCGAAAGGGCTTTTTCGTAATTCTCCCATACCCCTTCCTCTACCTCGCGCGTCGGGAGAAAGTAATCGCGATACCTCGTCTTCCCGATGGCCACATAGTCGACACACCGGTATTTGGTGTCGGTGAATGTCTGCTTGCCGGCAAAACGATATTGATGGGGTACGAAGTTCGGCGGCAAAGGCGGAAGGGCTGTGCCACAGCGGAACGGTTGCTCATCATAGGGAGGTGGGCCTTGAGGTTGTGGGCGTGCGACGACAGAAGGGTTAATGGCTGCCGCCGCCGAGTTTTTCTGAATGATAGTGGGGGCAGGGGCAGTCTTCATTCTTGCCAGAGGAACTCCTCGTTCCTGCACCCCGTCGGGCATGGCATCTTCTTCCGCTTTCGATTCCGGACCCATTTGAGGGGAATCGCCTGGTTCGGCTTCCGAAGGAGTCTGGGTATCGTCGGGAGCCGCAGTATTCACTGTTGCACGTTCAGTCAAATCCATATCCAACGGAGCAATATTTTCCTGCCCCTCAAGTCCCCGGACGATGACCCGTTGAGCTGCCCGCTCCACCACGGGTACTTGAAAGGCCTGGGCCTGCCCATTGACTCGTTGAGGAGGATCGGTCAGAGGAACACCAATATCCACGGGCTCGCTCCATCGCGCTTCCACATCAAATTCTTCCGTGCTTCCGCGATGCACGGCAATGGTTCCATATAAGTAGGCGTGGGTGTCGCCCACCTTGCGGACATGATCAAACGGAACCTCCTGGCTGGCCTGAACAGGATTAATCAAGCTGACCCACAAGGGATTGAACAGGGGTTGTTGGAGGGCATGCACCAGATCGAGATCCCGGTTAGGCGTGAGAAGCCAATGCCGTCCCTGTCTAACCAGCGTTTGCATGGGAGAGCCGTCCTTCTGGCGACCCAGGCGTTCTTGAATCCACCGCCAAAGCCCCATGAGATTTTCCGCTCCAGGAGGAAAAAAGCAACTGGCTTCAGCCCGAATGTGTTCACCCGGCGGAACAAAAATCCTCAAGGTATCACCTTGAAATACGGGAGCCTTGTTGCCCGCTTCAATCTGGATTTTAAATCCAACCCGGTTTGGCCAGTTGCCGGCAAACGCTTGTTGGATCAGTCCTGGCCCGCTCGTTCCTGGCAGTTGTGAGAACGTGACGCCTGCCGCTAACGGATCCGGCAAGTAGGGAACGGTAATCTGTTGATTGGCCGGCACGACGAATTCGGGCAATTCTATTTTCACCGCTTTGCGTCCAATAGGCGAGGTGGGATCAGGCTGCCACTGTTCTCCCAAATCCAGATCCTTGTCGGTCATGAGTTGATGGGCTTGTTGCGGCGGCATGGCATCGAACACCCCATGTTGCTCGGACAGTTCCTGGCTCACTCGTGGCGGAACCATATGTCGAATTGATGCCGGCGTGGCCGGTCCTGCCGGAACATCTTGCGGAGATTCCAGGTTGAGGGTTCGGATCACCAACCGGGAGGGAAAATCACCAGGCAGCAGAGGCTGTTCAGCCGGTTTCGGTCCCTTGGTTGGTTGGGTCAGGACCATAACCGGAGAACTCACCGGCTCAAAACGATCGTAATAACCATCATTCACATCCGTGACAAACAGCGGATTTTCCGGCGGTGAAAATGTGACCGGTAAACTGTTGCCTGCCAGGTCCACCACCCGCGCACGGAATTGATACTGTTTGCCGAACCGCAATCGCGGCAATGTCCCCGGAACGGGTCTGAAATGGATCTGCATGGGAATTCCCGGGATTGGGGCATGCCCGCTGTAATCAGGATTGTCTTCAGGATTCAAATCTTTACCCGGACGCGGCACGCATAAACTCCATCCTGCCCAACGAAACAGTGATTCGTAAATGTGCAGGATGGGTTTGGGAACAACCCGGATGGCTCCAATGGCGGCCTGAGCGGCCAGGGACGCGATGCGAGATTGAGAAATAGCCGGACCGGTCGCACGTGATTGTATCTGGGGCTTGATGACTCCCGGCAAAGGTTTCGGAGTCAGCGCGCCCAGATCAGGTTTCGGGGGCGGCTCCACGTCGCCTTCCGTCGCGCCGAGGGAAATCCATCCCTCATCGTCATACGCGAGGATCGGAGGGGCATTAGGATTCAGACGATGCTCTCCATGACGGAAGCAGAGAGACCGCCATGGACCAAAGGTTACCTCGCCACCCTGTTGGCGATTCACTTCTCTGACGTCAATGCGATAGCCGCGGATGAGATCCTCGCCTGTGAACACGAGCCCGGATTTTGCGGTCGAATTCATGGCCTTCTGGCGGTCCAATAACTGGTCCAGCCATACGTCACGGTCACTATGGGCCACGGATAAGCCGGCCGACCTGAGAGAAGGGAGGCTGATGGTCTCCCCCAGTTCTTCGGATTTCTGAGGATTGAGGAGGATTTCTGAAAATTTTCTCACTCGCTTAAACGCACCTTCCACATCTCCGGGAACCACATCGTAGATACGCACACCACCTGACTGTCGTCCAAACGTCAAAAGACCATCTTGAAGTTCGGGCGAGGTGGTGGAGGCGTGAAATGAATTTCCCGTCAGGATGTATTGAGTGCGGGGTGTTGGAATTCTGGGAATCACTGGGGAAGGAGCGACGGCTTTCACAAAGACGGTGGAGCTTGGAGGCATCTTGGGATCAGCCTT
>QJYE01000423.1 GCA_003235785.1 Nitrospirota bacterium | reverse complement strand
GGCTGAAATTGACCATGGATTATGCAGATTGGATTGCCCAGACTGAATCTCTCTCGTTTATCAATTTTGTGCCGGTTGATAATCGAATTGCTCTCAGATCAGTACAACTTTCCCCGCCGCTGCACCAAGATCCGGCTGATCGCGTCATTATGGCGACAGCATTGATCTTAGGCATGCCACTCATCACCAAAGATGAAAAGATCTCTCGCTATCCTCATCTTAAAACAATCTGGTGAAACCCTTAAGATGAAACCACTCTCCCGTTCCATTGCTTCTATCTCCCAACCAAGACCTTTTCAGAAAAATATGCTAGCATTTCTTGACCGAGCCATTGATCAGTCGGCAATCTTTGCCGACCACTGATTTTTTTATTTTCCACTGTTCAGCAACCGATACGACATCTAACGGCCTCTCACTGAACACAAGGCCTTCACTCCAAAGGAATGTACTCCGGATGTTCTGGTGGCATTGGTCAATTTTAGGGTTGAGTTTGGTCGGGATTGAAATTCTGACCTTAGGAGGGCTGGGGAATTTTTATTTCCTGTTTTTCGGGGTGGCGGCCTTGATGGTCAGTGCCCTGACCTGGCTCGGTCTGATCGAAGCCGACTGGGCGCAATGGTTTTTTTTCGTGCTCTTCGGCATCATCTCGCTCTTTGCTCTGAAGAAACCGCTTCAAGGATCGGGGCTCCTCTCGGGGAAGGATGGCATACCTGTGGATTCAATGGTCGGAGAATTTGCCACGGTTCTGGAGAATCTGGAAGGCCAACGCATAGGCAAAGTTGAACTCCATGGCTCATCTTGGACCGCCCGCAATGCTGGCACCTCTACCATCGAAAAAGGTTCGCAGGCCAAAGTGATTCGAGTTGAAGGATTGACGCTCTGGATCCAGGCTGATCCGATTACACAGGAGGAATCTCATGTCGGGTGAATTGCTGGTCATGTTGGTGCTGGCCTTACTGGCGTTTATTATTCTGTCAAAAACGGCCGTCGTGGTTCCCCAACAGAGCGCCTATGTCGTTGAACGACTAGGAAAGTATTCCTCGACATTGAACGCCGGCCTGCACATCCTCATCCCGTTTTTGGATGTGATTCGATACAAACATACGTTAAAAGAAATGGCCGTGGACGTCCCTGAGCAAATTTGTATTACCAGGGATAACGTACAAGTCGGCGTGGATGGAGTCTTGTATATTAAAGTGCTTGATGCCGAACGTGCCTCCTATGGCATTACCGATTATCGATTCGCCATTTCTCAATTGGCCCAAACCACCCTTCGGAGTGAAATCGGGAAAATTGACCTGGATAAAACCTTCGAAGAACGATCCACCATCAATGTTTCCGTGGTCAACGAATTAGACAAAGCCTCCGCGCCCTGGGGGGCCAAAGTCCTTCGGTATGAAATTCGTAATATTAATCCACCGAAAGACGTGCTCAGTGCCATGGAAAAGCAAATGCGGGCGGAGCGGGAAAAACGCGCGGTGGTGCTGGCCTCTGAAGGTCAACGGGACGCCGCGATCAACGAGGCCGAAGGGGAGAAGCAGCAAGTCATTAAAGCCTCAGAAGCTAAACGACAGCAGCAAATTAATGAAGCGGAAGGTGAAGCCTCCGCAATTCTGGCCATTGCCACGGCAACCTCTGAAGGCATTCGCAAAGTGGCGGAAGCCATTCAAGATCCAGGCGGCTACGAGGCCGTACAACTCCGCGTAGCTGAACAATATATCGGGGAATTCGGGGAATTAGCCAAAGCCAGCAATACGCTCGTGCTTCCCGCATCCGTCTCAGATGTGGGGTCGATGATCGCGTTAGCCATGAATGTGATTAATAAAAACCCCGGAAAGACTCCCACCACCTCTTAATGTTCAGTTGAGAGCCTCCCTCCCGGTTGACTGCTCGACGAACTTTCGCGATGATATCCTTTCTCCCTCTCAGCATGGAAAAAGGAGTCTCCTCATGATGAAGAAATGTTCTCTTTACAGTCTCATCTGGTTTTTCCTCTTACCGAACCTGGCACAAGCTAGCTCCTACGCCCCACTCGCAGACTTTTCAGCCGTGCGCCAGAATGCACAATGCCAAATGACACTGTTATCTGAATCATTTCTAAAAAATTGGACTCCCCCAGCAAACTTTTTTATGGTGCCCGCCTATCCTCATGCAAGGTTGGTGAGCGCCATACCCAGCGGGACCGCAAACATCAAGGGGAAACACTATCAGACCTTTCCTTCAGCAGTGATGTTAAGCCCGGATCCCCCTGAAAGAATTATTGAGTTTTACAGAACCACATTAGGACTGGGGTGGCATCAGACTGAAGATCGTGGGTTAACGTATATTTATCGAATGCCCCAACCAATCAATTCCGGTGAAGCCCTCACGCGGGAACTGATGAGCCGCCCCGGCTACACGCCCCATATTGCCATTGATACCGACCTGCGGCCTTGTGACCAACAGCTCGTCCCAGGCGCCCAAACCCGTATTACAGTCGTCGCTGCCCCTCGATAACTCCGCCTTCTGCTGACTTCATGACTCTCTAGGTTTCTCTACACCACTCGAATTTCTCGAAGAGGCAAGGGACTTCCGTAGAGCGGATCTGTCCGATGGCGAACCACTTCGACCTGTCGCCCTTCTCTCCCAAAAGCAATGAGCTCTCCAACCTTAGGATTTTTTGCGTTGACCATGAGCTGCTGCGCCACATCATAGAGCAGGGCTTCACGGTCTTTCGCTGATAAGCCTAAAGGGAGAAACGTCTCGATCTCATCCAAGCCAAATTTTGTGAGCCCTCGGGTATGCAACCACGTCCGCATGTCCTGAATCTGCTCATGTTGTTCAACCTGCACATGATCGTCGACTTGAACATCAGCCAAGTCGCGGTCTTTCCAATCTGACGGATTCCGGTAGAGCCCCATGGCCACATCATAGGTCGTCCCTTCCATGAGCAACGTGAGCCCCCGGGCTATTCGAGCCAGATGCAGCACCTCATCCTGTCGATCAGACTGCGTTTTAGGCGGAGCGATCAGCTGCGCAATATGAGGATGCTCCCACTGTAGGCGTTCCTTCCATTGCGCCACAATTTCTGGAGGAGGCGCCAATTGAACCTGTGCCTTCCAGTTGGTATGCACGGCCTCAAAATGTTGATGACCATTGGCTGACAAGAACCGAATCTGCAACGGCCCACCGTAGAGTTGATCAAACCAGGCGGCAAGGTACCCCGGAGGGGGGGGATCCCCATGCGTCCAGCCAATCAGAAAGGCCGGCAACATGTGAGCCGCGGGTTTTTTCTTTTTAATTTTTTTCATAGATGTTCGAGAACCGTCATAATAGAAAGATGATCATCTTCAAATAAAGGCCTGATCGAGGGAAGGAACCGACTTAGAGAACGCGTTGAACAGTTACAACTTGGGAGTGTTAAATAATAATTTCGAAGGGTACATAGGCCCACACACACGTTGGGTGTCCGAGGCATCTGGGCTGTTCAAAAAAGCAGGGCCTGAGCTTTGTCGAAGGGTTCGTCCAGTCCTGTCCTGAGCCATGTAGAAGGAAAGGCCGCCAATTGCTTGGCGTATCCCGAAGGGGACAACCTAT
>QJYE01000361.1 GCA_003235785.1 Nitrospirota bacterium | reverse complement strand
GGTCAGCCAATCTCAGTCACATAAAGTTTTTGCTTAAGACTTCACCCCGGGCATTTTCATTCTCCAACTCTCATAGACGGTATGAATGGAACGCCCCTGCTTGCGAAGCACCGCATCCGCTTGGTGAAAGCATTCACGCATGAAGATCCAGTCTGCATGAGTCACATTAAAGGCCTGCATCGCTGCCACCACCTTCGGGTCCTCCCACAACGGATGCATGTGATCATAGCTCATCAACATCGCTAACACGTTTGAGGTGAGCTCTCCCGTCTCCCTTCCTCCATCCTCCACATCTTGATGCTCACTCACCCACTGTGCTTCAGCAGCCATCCGGTACGCGGCTAACTCGGGAGACTCCGATTTCATTAGTGCCGATTGCAGTTGAATCAGGCCATGTATGAGTTGATTGGCTTGAGCAGTCCCTTCCGGTGGCAAAATCCCCGCTTCATCAAAAGTGGCTAACAACGCCATGATTGTGCCAACCATGGACGAACGGGTCCGTTCGGATACCAATAATACAGGACATGGGTGCAACCTTTGCGGCTCCGCGCTGGCATGTGTATCTGGCTGTCTGGTGGTTGACTCCACAGCATCGCTCGTACCAAACCACAGGATCAGATTCACCACAAGCAGCAGACACGCGCACACCCCATGGCGCCATCGATAGCCGGGTTGAAAACCACGCATCATTCTCCCTCCTCTCGGGGTTGTCGCCACAAACGGCACAAGGGTACCATGAGTCTGATTCACCTCTCTGGCGGGTACACGTATCATGGCATCACCACCTCCATCACACCCTCTTCGCCCCAACGCCAATCTTGAGCGCTCATTACAATATTACCAAAAAGGCGTGCTCCAGCCTGAAGCCTGGTTTCGTATTGTCGAACATGATTACCTGCAATTGATCGAAGCCATCAATTGGCCACAGCTCTTTCACCCACAAGTCGCCGACTATCAATTGCTCGACATTGGCTGCGGAACAGGACGGTTTCCCAAAATGCTCCAACCCCGCTTACCCGCCACGCTCCGCATTCAATACGACTACCTCGACCCCTCACAGTATTGTCTGACCACCTGTCAACAGGGGCTCAACTCCCCGTTTCTTCCACGGCATGCCTGGCAAACGACGTTGGAACATGCGCAGGAAGTCCTCATCCCGGGAACCTATGACCTCGCCTGGGCTATTCAGTCATTATATTGCCTCGAACAAGCGAACCTGCGCACAGCACTCAAACAGCTCATGCAGGCGCTGCATCCCTCACGAGGCACAGCCTGTCTGGTTCTAGCCAAACGCAAAGCGTTTTTTTCACAAATCCATCAGATATTTTTTGAACATTGCGCCGAACAGTCGCCTCCGCCATATCTTTCCGCAGAATCCGTGGTGGCCACATTAAACGACATCGGAGCGACGAGCGTCATTCGCGAACTACCCTGCACCCATACAATCTCTCTTCGAGAAGATCGTCTCTTGGAACAATATCTCCAACAAAGCGTGATGGATACCATGCCGCTCCCGAAATGGCGGCAACATCCAGGATTACGAGAATTCTTAGACTCCCATCGCCATGACGATGCCTACCAATTCCCTAACCCCTACTGGCTCATTCTTAGCGTCCCCTCTTCGGCCAGGGAGGCAGGAAAACACCGCCTGCAAAGCTACCTCAACTCAGTCTCCCCACCCCGGTAAGCACGAAACCCCGAGAGCAAGAAGAGGCTTTCTCGCATTGACCCCCTCAAGACAGTTATGAGACATTCGGATTTTGACAAGTATTTCTGGCATAATCCAACGGTTTCCGGCCTTAAGCCATCAATGACCAATTGCCACACTTCTTCGACCGTGTGCTCTCGAACGGCGAACACAATCATAGTCTAAAAAGGAGCTTCAATTCATGGCCGACTCTCTCAAACACAATAGCAAAACCCTCACCGAAGGACCCGACCGCGCGCCCGCACGGGCCATGCTACGAGCTGTCGGCCTGGTAGATGCCGACTTCAATAAACCCCTGATCGCCGTGGCCAACACCTGGTCGGAGATCACGCCTTGCAACTATCATCTCCGCGATTTAGCCGCTAGCGTTAAACAGGGCATTCGCGACGCCGGAGGCGTACCGATCGAATTCAACACAATCGTAGTCTCGGATGGCATCAGTATGGGCACCGAAGGCATGAAAGCCTCCCTCATTAGCCGGGAGATCGTGGCCGATTCCATTGAACTGGCCGTCCGCGGGCACCTTTTTGATGGGGTCATTGCCCTCTCGGGCTGCGACAAGACCATTCCAGGCTGCGTGATGGCCTTAGCCAGGCTCAATCTTCCCTCGCTCATGCTCTATGGCGGTTCTATCATGCCCGGAAGCTTCCATGGAAAACCGATCTCCATCCAAGACGTCTTCGAAGCCGTGGGTTCCCATGCCCGAGGCAAAATGAGCACCGAAGAACTCACCGAATTAGAACGACGCGCCTGCCCAGGGGCCGGAGCCTGCGGCGGACAATTTACCGCCAATACGATGGCCATTGCGTTTGAATTTTTGGGTATGTCACCCATGGGCTTCAATGGTATTCCCGCGCTCGATCCCAAGAAGCATCAGGTGGCGAAGGAATGTGGGGCATTACTCATCAACCTCCTGAAAAAGAATCTTCGACCAAAAGATATTATCACGCGTGCGGCTCTGGAAAATGCCATTGCAGCTATTGCCACAACTGGCGGCTCCACCAATGGCGTGTTGCATTTACTCTCGATCGCCCATGAACTCTCTGTCCCATTAGATATCGATGACTTTGATACCATCAATCGCAAGGTGCCGTTACTCGCGGACCTGAAGCCAGGCGGGCATTATATGGCCGCCGACCTCTACCAAGCAGGCGGAACGCCCTTGGTCGCCAAATGGCTTCTGGAAGCGGGCCATCTTCACGGAGACCAAATCACGGTGACCGGTCGAACCCTCAAGGAAGAAGCCGCCTCAGCCCAAGAAACCCCAGGACAACACGTGCTTCATACCGTTGCCGATCCAATTAAGCCATCTGGAGGCCTGGTCATCTTAAAGGGCAATCTGGCCCCAGAAGGCTGTGTGGTGAAAGTGGCTGGTCACAAAAAGTTGTCGCACAAGGGACCAGCCAAAGTTTTCGAATGCGAAGAAGAGGCCTTTAAAGCCGTTCAGCAAGGCGGGATTGAAGCCGGTGATGTTGTGGTCATTCGCTACGAAGGACCACAGGGTGGCCCGGGCATGAGGGAAATGCTTGGCGTCACCAGCGCTATTGTTGGAGCAGGCTTAGGTGAATCGGTCGCGCTCTTAACCGACGGGCGCTTCTCTGGCGCCACACACGGCCTCATGGCCGGCCATGTGGCACCCGAGGCCGCCAAAGGTGGCCCCATCGCCACCGTGCAAAACGGGGACATCATTCATATGGATATTACTAATCGGCGATTAGACGTGGAACTCACCGACCAGGAAATCCAAGCCCGACTGGCAAAGTGGACACCCCCGGCGCCGCACTATACAAGTGGTGTCATGGCCAAATACGCCAAGTTGGTGTCCTCCGCCTCCCAAGGCGCTGTGACGAGTTAATATAAGCAAAACCAATCA
>QJYE01000531.1 GCA_003235785.1 Nitrospirota bacterium | reverse complement strand
ACGCTCAGTATAATTACGGGCAACTCGGGCCACTCAATTCTTATTCTGGCGATCACCTCCCAACCGCTTTTTTTCGGCATGCCAACATCCATCACCACAACATCAAAATCATTTGATGGGATCATTTCCAACAATTCGCTACCATCCGAAGCCTCTCCGACAACCTCCAGATCAGGCGTTTCAGAGATAACCTGAACCAGGCCCTTCCGCACAATGGCATGATCGTCCGCGATTATGACCTTAATTTTGCCTTTCTTTGATTTTTTCATGGCAACTCCAGCGGGATGGAAACTTCAATCAATGTACCATGCCCCGGTTGACTTTTTATTGTTGTTTGCCCGCCCCAAACGAGGCTGCGCTCACGAATTCCAATCAACCCCAGTGAACTTGGATCTTCCGCCTTTTCAAGGTCCATTCCTTTACCATTGTCCTCCACTTTAAGCACAATTGCCTCCAGGCATAATTTAAAGCTCGCCTGAATTTTTGTGGCTTCCGCATGCCGGGCGATATTGGTTAGAGCTTCCTGAAAAATTCTGAAAAAGGCGATGGAACGGTCGGGGTCGAGCTCTATATCTTCGGGTTGCATGGTCAGTTCACAATCAATTCCGGTACGATTCTGAAATTGCTTTGCTTGCCACCTCAGGGCTTCGCTCAGGCCAAGGATGTCGAGAATCTGGGGTCGCAATTCGCTTGCAATGCGCTGAACCATTTTGATGGTATTCTCAACCAATTCAATCATGGAACCTATTTTACCTAGGACATCTTCATCTCTTTTTGTGAGGTTTTTACTCACCCAGCTGAGGTCCAGCTTGAGGGCCGTCAGTGTTTGCCCCAACTCATCGTGTATTTCACGAGCGATGTGTGTTTTTTCCTCCTCCCGCGCCGATTGCAGGCGCCGACTCAGGTTTCGAAGTTGATCCTGGGTTTTTACAATATTTTCCTGCGCCCGCTTCCTCTCCGTTATATCTCTAATTATTCCTGTAATAATATGAGTCCCTTTCCTCTTGATTGCAGAAATGGCCAGTTCAATTGGAAATTCGCTGCCATCTCGTCGAAGCGCCGTAATTTCTATTTGCTGATTGAGCATCTTTCCAGTGCCGGTTCGCTTGAATCGCTCCAGGCCTTCCCTATGTGCCTTGCGGTACCTAGGTGGAATTATTTTATCAACCAGTTTTTCTCCCAGAATTTCCTCTGGTGTCCACTCAAAAATTGCAGCCGCTCGCTTATTCCAAGTTTGAACTACCCCACTTTCATCCATTATGATTATGGCGTCAAATGCGTTATCCAAAATTGTCCTGGTGGACTCTTCGCTGCTTTTCAGCTCCTCCCCTGTTAAACGACATTCAACGACCTTTTCTTCCAGGCTTTTGCGGTAGCGCACCAAATCCTCTTCTCTGGTTTGAATTTGTGTAAGCATGTCGTTGAACCCAGAGAACAAAACGCCAAGCTCATCCTCGCTTCGCCGATTCACACGCAGGGAATAGTCGGAGGTTTGGGAAATCTTCCTAGTCATATTGGCCAGATACAATATGGGCGCAGAAATGATTGTTTGTAACTTTGCCGACAATGCAATGGAAACCAAAAGTGTCGCCAAGAGAATAATCACCACTATCAACAGGTAGGCCTCTAACCGCTGGTCAAATTCCTTCAGGCTGGCATTCAAATAAATTTTTCCGACCTTTTCGCCATCCAGAATGATCGGGTGAATGATTTCAATGTGGTTTTTATAAAAGAATTGTCCTTCTGTCAGGGTTGTTGGGTGCCGAAAATTTTCGTTCTCGTTCCTCGCGTAATTCGCAAAGCTTTCTCCATTGGCATCATACAAGGCGGCGAATTGTATTTGCGTTTCCACTTTCAACGACAGCAGGTTATTTTGCGCTGTTTTGGCATCTAAAAAAACCAGGGCGGCGCGGCTATTATAGCCCACCGCACTTGCAAGCACCTTCAGGTTGCGCATTATGTCTTTTTTGAAAAAGTGGAGATCGTTGTAAATGAAGCCGCCAGCAGAAAGAATCAAGGTCTGTACTGCGATGACGACAATGATGAGGATTATCTTCCAACGAATGGATAGGTCTCTAAACTTTGTCATCTCAATCATTCCCCTCAATGATCCTTGCAAGATCAAGCAGCTCAGAACTGACCTTCAGGCCTCGCCGTTCCAGGGCCTGTTTGTTTATTTCAAACTTGATCCTGTTGCCCTCAATATAAAAATTGATCATGACGCCGTTTTGAGCGTACCCGGGCGTCTCACCAATTAATAAAATTGGCCTGCGTTCCGCCTTTTCTATGATTTCCTTGAGGCGACTCTTTTCGGATTGGCTGATGAACAAAATATGGCAGGATTGCAGTGCATCCTTGGTGGGTTGACGCCGGATGGTGAGGTTTTTCCCTTTTGCTTCAATTTTATTGCTCAACCGGTCCAGGATTTCTCCGAAAGGGTCCTCACCAACTAAGCACAAGGTGATGCCCTTTGCCTTTATGGATCGTTCGATTCCATCCGGCCACTTAATGAATTTTGTGAAATTGTAAATGAAACCCGCTTTAAGGATGTATTCACGCGACGTCTCTTCGGCAGATGTGCTTTTGGGGAAGGCCGAGAAAGAGAGAGCGAGGAGCAGCGGAAAAAGCCCAAATAGGAATTTGAAAGTGTTCGGACTATTTGATGGCCTGGGAGGGCTAGGCATAGAGTTGTCCGTGGGCTGGGGAAACCCGATTAAATAGGGGGGAAAGTACACTCCCAATCTACATAAATTCTCCCCCCTTCTCAATGAAAAACGTACAGCCCACGACCAAAGGGTAATACTTAAGCGATTAAAATCCAGCGGTAAATAAATGTATTGGGCGGAAAGTCTAAATAATCAGAAGCGGAAGGTGGCTTTGGCGTAAAAACTTCGCTCGGTTTCGGTATCCCTCTCAACCAGTTCATTGAGCTCGGGGTGGCTTGGGTCCAACAGGTTCTGGCCAACGAGGGATAGTTCGAACTCTTTGGCAGGACGCCAGCCCAACCGCACATCCAGCCGCTCGTAACTGGGGATGTTGCGAGCGGTATTTTCGTCCACATAATAGAACATGGTATCGAGTTCGAAATCATTGGGCAATTGAATATAGGAACGCGCGTTGAAAATGTGCCGAGGCTCACCATTGAGTACAACGTCAGGGCTCGGATCCGTCCCTGAGGCGAAATTAACCGCGCCGTTGATGGGTCGGAAATCTGTATGTTGGTAGGTATAGCCTAGCGCCAACAGCCAGTTTTTATGAACCTGCCAACGAGCGCCAAGTTCCACGCCGTATATTTCGCCCTCCATCACATTGTCGTTTGCGACAATACGTTCCCATGGAATATTGGGATCAAAGGATGGAGTAAAAGAATCAACAACAAATTCAATTAAGTTATCGTAATCAAAGTAATAGGCGGCGATATCGAATCCCCAATTTTTCGAGGGGGCCTGGTATTTGTAGCCCGCTTCGTAGGCCAATAGTTCCTCGGCATCGGTCCTGCCATCATTTTTCTCGCGAGAAATGGCAAAATCATCGGGATTGACAGGAGGAAAATTGATTGGAAACGAAACTCTGTTAAACTCTCCCT
>QJYE01000208.1 GCA_003235785.1 Nitrospirota bacterium | reverse complement strand
AAAGATGAAGAAGTCTTCCTGGGGCGTGATTTTGGCTCTAAACGGGACTTTAGTGATCAAGTAGCATTGGAAATTGATAAAGAAGTGAAACGGCTTGTCATGGAAGCCTACGAACGAACTACGCGAATGTTGACTGAACATATTCACACCCTGCGTGCCATTGCCGAAGCCTTGCTTGAAAAGGAGGTATTGGATGGCATTGAGGTTGATCAAATTGTTCAACAATCTTCGTCACTCGAACATATTGCGGCAGTCTAATCTGTACTTCTCCTGCTCTGATCCCTCCCCACAGAGATGGTCGTCTGAAATTCTATTTGATTTATAAAAACAGCGCAGGATGCCCTCAGTTTGTTGGCGTGCGTCTGACTATTTCCCGGGTGCTGTTCGTCAAGAGTCCAATATCTGAATGGCCGTGGTATCTCCATTAGAGATTCGATGCCGAGGGAAAGTGTTGCCCGTGGGTGGGAGAGTTCTCATTATGGGCATTCTGAATGTGACCCCGGATTCATTTTCTGATGGTGGGCAGTTTATTGATCCGGCCAGGGCTGTTGATCAGGCGCAAAAGATGATCGCCGAAGGTGCGGACATAATAGATATTGGGGGAGAATCCACGAGACCTGGGGCTTCCTATGTCAGTGAAGAAGAGGAATTGCAACGAATTCATCCCATTGTCGAAGCTTTGGGAAAATGTACGGATATTCCCTTATCAATTGATACACGAAAAGCCGCTATTGCTCAGGTAGCATTGGATTATGGGGTGTCAATTGTGAATGATGTCAGTGCATTGCGAGATGATTCCCGTATGGCTGGCGTGGTCAAAGAATCTGGCGCGGCAGTGGTCCTGATGCACCGGCAAGGCCACAGTTACAGCATGCAGAATGCTGCTGCCTATGAAGAGGTAGTAGGTGAGGTCAGGGACTTTTTATCTGAACGCGTGAAATTGGCCCAATCGATAGGAATACCTGCTGATCACATTATTATCGATCCCGGAATTGGGTTTGGGAAGTCCTTAAGCCATAACCTCAAGCTTTTAGGAAATCTTGATGATCTGCTTCAATTGGGGCTGCCTTTGCTGATTGGTCTTTCGCGTAAGGCATGTATCGGAGAATTAACAGGGAAATCGGTTCGGGAACGTGAAATGGGAAATGCGGCGGCTGTGGCGACAGTAGTATGGCAGGGAGCTCATATTCTCAGGGTGCATGATGTGGCGGCCATGAAAGATGTGATCCACGTCGCTCAAGCTTTGCGAAATTCCTGCGACACGTAAAAGAAGCCGTCATGTTGGTATTATTATAGAGGGATTTGTATGGGACAACTTTTTGGAACAGATGGTGTCAGGGGGGTCGCAAATCTTGATCCCATAACCAGTGAAATGGCCATGAAGTTGGGTCGCGCGGCGGCTTATGTGTTTCGTAAGCGAGAGGGCCGCCATAAAATCATCATTGGAAAAGATACCCGGATTTCCGGGTACATGCTGGAGTCGGCATTAACGGCAGGATTATGTTCGATGGGGGTGGATGTGCTTCTTGTCGGACCGTTGCCGACACCCGCGATTGCCTTCTTAGCCAGAAGCCTTCGCGCGGATGCTGGTGTGATGATTTCCGCTTCCCATAATCCTTATCAAGACAACGGGATCAAGTTCTTTTCAAATGATGGCATGAAATTGCCGGATGAAATAGAAAAACGAATTGAGGAACTTATTGTATCGAATGAAATTGAACATATTCGTCCTACAGCCGATGCTATTGGCAAAGCGTTTCGTATTGATGATGCCGAAGGACGATACATAGAATTCGTCAAGCGGTCCTTACCACGTGAAATGGATTTTCAAAACTTACGAGTCGTGTTGGATTGTGCCAATGGGGCAGGGTATCACGTCTTTCCAAAAGTCATTCGTGAATTAGGAGCGAAGGTATGGGTCACGGGGAATGAACCTGATGGCTTGAATATTAATGACGGGTGTGGAGCGGTGCATCCGGAACGGCTCCAACAAATGGTCCGTGATCGAAAAGCTGATATTGGAATTGCGTTGGACGGTGACGCGGATCGTGCCATATTTGTCTGTGAACAAGGACATGTCGTTAATGGAGATCATGCTCTGGCCGCATTCGCCTTAGACCTGAAGCAGCAAGGGCGACTCAAGAAGGATACGGTGGTCGGGACGGTCATGAGTAATTTTGGCTTTGACATGTGCATGCGCGAGGCTGGGATTATGTTAGTTCGCACAGCTGTGGGTGATCGATATATCTTAGAACGCATGGTTGCGGATCAATATAACTTAGGTGGAGAGCAATCCGGTCATATGATTTTTATGGATTATCACACGAGCGGGGATGGCCTCATCTCCGGGTTGCAAATGTTGAAACTCATGAAACGAGCCCAGAAACCTCTTTCGGAAATTGCCCAATGTATGCAGGCCACGCCACAAGTTCTACTGGGGGTCACGGTTCCTCATAAGCCTGATTTAGAGACTCTTCCAGTCCTTCAACAGGCTATTCAAGCCAAAGAACAGCAGTTACATGGAACCGGTCGTATTCTTGTGCGGTACTCGGGGACTGAGCCGTTGCTCCGGGTCATGGTGGAAGGACAGGATGGTCGCGTCATACAAGAGATTGCCGAAGATTTAGTGAATGTGGTCAAATCGTGCATTCATTGACTATGGGCTCGTAAGATCCGGCAATTTTCACATCTCATCTTCAGGCCATTTTGGTCCGATTTTCACTCGCACAATCTTCAATGTCGGCCATGCGACGCCTCCGATTGAGCTCCCTTTGCTCGACCCAATCTGACATAAATCTGGTCGCGAATTCTTGGAAGATCTTATTTCGTGAACCCTCTGTGCGTGAAAATCTGTGATACTACATGCAGTGGTTGCCTACCTGGCCGGGTTGTGGCTCGGCTTGTTCCTTCCTCTGTTTCCCCTCTCACTTCTTGGAGCTCTTCTTAGTTTTGGTCTTGCTCTTACCTGGCTGGAACAACGTGGATCGCTTTCCCGCTGGGGAGGCCTCTTGCTGTTTGCCGTGGCGTTGATTGGGATAGGGCATGCCCATTGGGCTGCCATGAGCAAGCTTGAGAGCCCTCTGCGGGCATTGCTGACAGAATCTCCGGTCAAGGTTCAAGGAGTCATTGTCGCTCCGGTACGGCAGACTCCTGATGGACTTATTCTCCTCATGGAGACCAGACGAATCTTCGCATCGGAGCCACAAGCCATTCATGGGCGGATTCGCCTCACCTGGCGAGAACCGGATGCGGCTCTGGTCTATGGAGATGAGGTCAGTGTCACGACACGCTTACGTGAACCATATGGAACCCTCAATCCTGGTGGGTTTGAGTATGGCGCCTATCTTCAGCGAAAAGGTATTCAGGCTGTGGCAACGGTGTCTGGTCCAAATGGGGTGACACGACTGACCCAGGAGCCGCTAACGCTGTGGGGAAGGCTGATGGGACGCGTCGATCACTGGCGACAAGCCATTCATCACGCCGCCAGTAGGAGTTTGTCCCCTCCCGCCACGGGGTTATTTCTTGGGATGATTATCGGGGAGCAAAGCTTTATCGAGCAGAATGTCCGCGATGCCTTTATGGCCAGT
>QJYE01000519.1 GCA_003235785.1 Nitrospirota bacterium | reverse complement strand
GAGCGTGACAATATGATATCCCTGTTCTTCGCGGACGTGATGTTCCATATAGGTGACTCGGTTGTTGCCAGGGTTAGCGCACGCGTTTCGTCATTCGAAGCCTATTCCCTTGCCCTGTTGAAACTGGTTCGATGGAGACGTGGTCCATCACTTGCTTGATGAAATGGCAGCCCAGCCCACCAGGGCGGATATCCTCGAACGCACGAGGGTTCATGCAATCGGGGCTGACGGCTGGAGCCTGGTCTTCGAGTAGGACGACCAAGGCATCCCCCTCGCGTTCAATGCGCAACGTGATCGGGTTATCACATTCCCCTTGATATGCATGGCGAATAATATTCTGACAGGCTTCATCAATGGCCAGCACAATGTCATCTACTTTATCGGAGTGCCAACCGTGATTGTTGAGGGACATTCGTGTGAGTGCCCGTGTCTGTCCCAGTTCTTTGGCCCGAGCAGAGAAGCGATGGTGGAGAATGACCTCTTCGTTGGGAAGGGGTGTTTGTTGGTTGATGTCCGGCCTCCATTCGAAGGATAGAATGGATAAATCATCTTGAGCCTGATTATTCCCTGTCCAATCCAAGGCGGCTGTCACGGTTGAATCCACGCTTATTTGTAATGGTGACTGTTGTGTGGCTTCCAACGTTTCTTGTAATCGGGTCTCACCGAAAAATTCACGGGCCGCATCTTTGGCTTCCAGAACTCCGTCCGAATACAAGTAGAGCCGGCCACCCGGTTCGAGTTGAATTATTCCTTCATCATAATGACTGTCTTCGAAGAGCCCGATCGGCACGTTTCCAATCTCACATGAGATCACCTCCTGATTGGGCGCCAGGTATAGGGGCGGGGGATGGCCAGCACAGGTGTATCGAAATGCTCCGGTACGACTATTCAGGATCCCATAGATCAATGTGAAATATTGACGACCGTCTTCGGTCATAGGAAACATGCGATTGAGGCGAGTGGCGATTTCTGCGGGAGAAACGAGGGTGTCTGCCTCAGGCGCGCGATTGGCTTTGATAAACAGACAAGAGGGGTCGCGCCGGGGAATCAGTACACGACTGAGGGTCACGGAAAGCAGTGACGCTGAAACGCCATGTCCGCTCACATCCAGCACATACAATCCCACGTGATCCTCATCAAGCTGAAACACGTTTAACGAATCCCCACCTAATTCTGAACAGGGGCGATAGTTCCAGGCAAAGACAACCCCAGGTATGACGGGAAGGATTTCGGGTAAAAGAGATTGCTGGACTCTTGCGGCCACGGCGAGATCTTTACTCATGCGATCATTGGCCTGCTGGATCATGATCATCGAATTCTGCAGAGCTTCTTCAGCGCGTTTGCGTTCGGCCACTTCTTCCTGAAGATTGGAGATGATTTCTTCAAGGAGCACTTGCAGGTTTCTGACTTTTAAGTGAGTTGTGATGCGAGCAATGACTTCCTCTATTTGAAAGGGTTTGGTGACATAATCCACGGCTCCCACTGAAAACCCCTTCACGGAGCTGACGGTGTCTGATGGCGCCGTCACAAAAATAACCGGAATATGTTTGGTCTCAACCTGTTCCTTGAGACGGAGGCAGGTCTCAAATCCGCTCAGCCCAGGCAAGGTGACATCTAAAAATATCAGGTCGGGAGCGTTGGCTTGATGATAGGTGAGGACGGTTTCGCCATCGGGAACGAGGGTGAGTTCAAAGCCGTAGGCGGAGAAGCTTTTTATGAGCAGGTCTACGTCTGGAGAGCTCTCGGCCGCCATAAGAATGTGGCCTAAATGCATCGTGTTATTTGCCATGGAATGGTGCTACTAGATGAAAAGAGAGCAGTTCATGGAAGAATCTCAATAAAGAGGAACATTCACCACAGCTTTGGAGGTGATGGCTCAGGTTGATCAAGGGAGCCCATGCCCGCCATCCCATTTCGGCTTCTTCTCAATAATATCGACCAAAAATTGAAGAGACCTAAGCTCGATGCTTAACCCCATTTCTGCCACATTTTCGCAACGGGCACGACTGGTTGATGCGCGAAATAAATCCCCCTCGCCCCCTTTGCTAAGGGAGGAATGGGGAGATTTTGGTTTGCGGAACTCCACCGGAGGTCTAGGCAACTTGAAGCCGAAAACGCGGCTGGCGGACCTTCTCAGCATGCCCCTAAACGTTACAGAGCTGTAACCTGAACCCAACCTGTTAGCAATATGCTGCAAGTAGGATTGGCAGGAAAGGTGACAGATGGCATTGAATGAACCTTGGACTAATGACGATGAACCCTGGAGGTGGGAGATGCTGACAATGAAAGAAAGGGTTGGGAGCCCATCAATGGTTGATGGGCAAGTCGGGCAAACGGTCTTGGATTTTATTGCCGAAAAACACGTGGTTACGTTGGAAATGATCGTAGAACAATTCCCATGGATTCGATGGGGCGATTTGTTTTCGCTTTTGGGAGGGTTTCGACGAGAAGGGGTGGTTACGGTCCATCAAGTGGATGCCATATTGGAAATTCGGATAAAGGCTCAGCGGTGTGCAGTGGTTTGACTAAAAAAGTGTATGGCACAATCATTCGGCAGTTAACACGTTCGTAACATAGATGTTACATAAGGGACATCTGAAATATGTATAATTTTTAGCTTCACGCAAGGAGGGAACTGTTCATGCAGACTGCGTTAAAAACATGGATGATGGGAATTGGGGTTGTTATGGTTGGGCTGTTGTTCGGATCCTATGGAGTCGGAGGGATGGCCTCTTCAGCGGCATGGGCCAAGGAATCCATGGATGATCCTAGCTGGAAAGGCTATGAGCGAGTGAGTGGCGTCTCTGGGAATGTGAATAGTATTGGATCGGATACGCTCAATAATTTAATGACGTTGTGGGCCGAAGGCTTCCGGAAACAATATCCGAATGTGAAGATTCAGATTGAAGGCAAAGGGTCCAGTACGGCCCCTCCTGCATTGATTGAAGGCACGGCACAATTGGGGCCTATGTCGCGAAAAATGAAGGGCAAGGAAATGGACGCGTTTGAAGCCAAGTTTGGCTATAAACCGACAGCCTTTCCTGTGGCCATTGATGCGTTGGCGGTCTATGTGAATAAAGATAATCCCATACCGGGTATGACGTTGGGACAGGTGGATGCCGCATTTTCGAAAACCCGTCGGCAGGGCCATAAGGATGATATTACTACCTGGAGTCAGTTGGGATTAACGGGTTCATTGGCACAAGCGCCGGTGAGTTTGTATGGTCGAAACTCGGCTTCTGGCACCTATGGGTTTTTCAAAGAGGTCGTCTTGCAGGGGGGTGATTATAAAGATCAAGTCAAAGAACAGCCGGGCTCGGCTTCTGTGGTCCAAGGTGTCACAAAAGATCAAGCGGGGATTGGATATAGTGGCATTGGTTATCGCACCTCCGGTGTGAGGGCTGTTCCTCTTGCCATGAAGGATGGAGAAGGGTTCGTGGAGGCGACGTTTGAGAATGCGTCGAGCGGGACCTATCCGTTGTCGAGATTTTTATTTGTCTATGTCAATAAGGCGCCCAATAAACCCTTGTCACCCATTGTCAAAGAATTTTTGACCTATGTGTATAGCCGGGAAGGTCAGCAAGTGGTGATAAAAGACGGGTATTTCCCCTTGAGTGGAAAAATCATTGAAAAACAACGGGCCAATCTTGAATAATCTTGTGGGCGAATATGTTTGCCATCTCCTGGCCGAATGGCCTGGAGGTGGCCTTAGGTGTGACGACGCAACCCGCCTTCTTTAGGCCTTTATGGACACCGACCAGCCTCTCCCCAACTCCGGCGTAGAGCTCTCTGCGGCGCCGCGACCATGGACAAACAGTAATAAGCGAACAGCTCATCGACGTTTCCGGCATGTGGCAGATCGATCTGCCGGAGTAGTGGTCTGGGTTGGGGGACTTGCGACGATTGTCAGCATCATGGGGATTTTTCTCTATTTGGTGTGGGAAGTTATCCCATTGTTTCGATCGGCCAGTGGAGAACGTGTCGCCACGATTCACGTTCAGGCGCCCCGAGCGTTTTCTTCGAATACGACGGTCATTGGTTCTGATGAATACCAAGAAGTGGTGTTTGTGCTGGCGGAGAAGCAGTTGCAATTTTTACGGATGCCTCAAGGGACTCCTGTTCCAAAAGTTGGGGGGGTACTCGAAATTGCCGGGACGGTGCAGTCATCAGTGTTGATTGGACAAAAAGGGAATCGCGTGAGTGTGGCCACTCAAGAGGGCTTGGTTGTTCCAGTGAATATTCAATTTCGCCCTGTTTTTAAAGGAGCCAGTCGAACCATTGTCCCCAGTAGCAAGGTGGATGATCCTATTCGTGTGATTCCAGATGGGGAGGCATTGGTGCGTCATGCCCATTCGCAACAAGATGAACGACAGGTGATCGCCGCCTTTACACGTTCTGGTGGTTTGTGGGTGACGGAAGTGAAAGAGCCTGGGGAATTTTCCTTCTCCGATGAAGTGACGGTGACTCAACGCGGGTTAGTCGTGCCACAAGAGACAACCATTACGCATCTGGTCTTAGATCGTTTTGGCAAGCGATTGGTGGCTGGGACTGACCAGGGGGAGCTCTTGGAATGGTCATTGCAGGATGGGGCTAACGCGGAAGTGCGACGCATTGCCGTTGGCGAACCTGGTGATGCTATCACAGCATTGACCTATTTGCTTGGAGAGCGAACATTGATTGTTGGAACACAATCTGGTCAGGTGATGACCTGGGTTCCAGTGATTGAAGGGAATCAAGCGTCACACATTCCACTCCGGAAAGTCACGACATTTCAAGCTCATGCCGGTGCGGTCCAAGCCATTTCTCCCTCTCAACGGGATAAAGGGTTTTTGACGGTAGATAGTCACGGGCAGGTCGTATTGCATCATGCCACGACGGGTCAAACGGTGCTGAAATTTGATCAGGTCGGGGTTGAGTCAACAGCTCTACGTTTCTCCCCCAAGGGGAATGGCGCAGTGTGGTTAGGGGCGGATGGGCGTTTGCAGACATTTTCCATTGACAATCCTCATCCTGAAGTGACGTTTCGATCCCTATTCTTTCCCGTCACCTATGAAGGGTATGATGAACCGGAAATGATTTGGCAGTCCTCAAGTGGATCTGATGAGTTTGAGCCCAAGCTTGGGCTTATCCCGCTTATTTTCGGAACATTAAAGGGAACGATTTACGCCATGGTCTTGGCTATTCCACTGGCGGTCATGGGCGCAGTCTATACGGCGATGTTTATGCATCCTCATCTCCGGTCCATCGTGAAGCCAGCCATTGAGATTATGGCGGCCCTCCCATCCGTCGTCTTAGGCTTTTTGGCTGGCCTGTGGTTTGCTCCCTTATTAGAGGAAATTTTCCCGGCCGTCGTGGCGGGAGTTCTCACCATTCCTGTGGTGATCGGGCTGGTATGTTTGGTCTGGCAGGTCTTACCGCGTTCTCTTGCCGGATTAGATAAATATGGAATTGATTTGCTCGTGATTATGGTGGCAATCGTGGGTACGGTTGGAATGTGTCTTGCGTTGAACGCATCGATTGAAACGGCGGTGTTTGGGGGGAATTATAAACAATGGATCACGGATCATCTTGGTCTGGTCTATGATCAACGCAATGCGATTGTGATTAGTTTTGCCATGGGGTTTGCCGTCATTCCCATTATTTTTAGTATTGCCGAAGATTCCCTTTCGAATGTGCCCAGGCATTTAATTGCCGGCTCTCTTGCTCTTGGGGCGACTCAATGGCAAACGCTCACCCGTCTCGTTCTGGTTTCGGCCAGCCCCGGAATCTTTTCGGCCTTGATGATCGGCTTTGGGCGGGCCATTGGAGAAACCATGATTGTATTAATGGCCACCGGCAATACCCCAATTTTAGATTGGAGCCTGTTTAACGGATTTCGAACACTCTCCGCCAATATTGCCGTTGAAATGCCGGAGGCTCCCCATGGCGGGACTTTGTATCGAGTCTTGTTCCTTTCGGGCCTGATTCTCTTTGCGTTCACCTTTATGATCAACACCATGGCTGAGCTGATTCGCCAGCGCCTTCGTCAGAAGTATTCCCAGTTTTAATAATGAGCAGTGAAAGGTAAGGAGTAAAAAATAGGACTCGTAAACATAGAAAATGGGAAAATTTTCATTAAAGAAATTTCTGGATTCGGGCTCGTTGTTCATATGGCTGTGTGGCGGGGCACTTGGGCTGTCCTTGCTCATGATTGGTGGGTTACTAGTGTTAATCATGATCAATGGGATGGGTTATTTTTGGCCGAAGGATTTGATGCAATTGCACTTACAAGACGGGAGTACCGTGCTAGGGGAGTGGGTTGCCACGGAAACCATTCCAGACTCCGAATCGTCTGCCAAGCCCCAAGGGCGTGAACGTATTCAACTCAAGGTCGGGAATCGTGATCTCTACGGTCTGGATTTTCGGTGGGTGGATCGAGCCGACATTGTGAAGGAACAGTATCCTTCGGATGTAGTGGTCTTTGAGCGCCGGGAATGGGGAAGATTCTTTGGGTGGATCAAGCAGATCCAAGAAGGAGAAAGGTCTCTCGCTTCGGGCAATGCAGAAGGGATGACTGTCTTATTCCCGTTATTGGAGCGAACGAATGGCATACAGGAGCGTATTGATGCGATTGAGAAGGAAGAAATTGCTGAATTAAATTATCGTCTGGAGCAAGCCCGATTACGGCTACGTTCCCTGGAATTGAGTAGTCAATCAAGAATAAGTGAACGTGGCGAGATTGAAGCACAAGTGCAAGAACTTGAATCACGGTATGCAGTGCAAAATGCTGCCCTGATCGCTTTGTATGATGAGATGAAACGGTTCCGGATAACGGTCGTTGATGTGGCAGGAGAAGCGCAAACATTTCAGGTGGGAACCTTAATAAACGCCTGGTTGCCGAATAGTCTGGGCGTTGGCGAAAAGCTCTTGATGTATGTCCAGAATTTCTGGGAAGTCTTGAGTGAAGAGCCTCGGGAAGCCAATACGGAGGGAGGCATTTTCCCCGCGATCTTTGGAACGGTCATGATGGTGGTGATCATGAGTATTGCGGTGGTGCCGTTTGGAGTGCTGGCTGCTCTTTATTTGAAAGAATATGCGACGCAAGGTGTGATGACACGGATGATTCGGATTGCCGTGAATAATCTGGCCGGGGTCCCTTCGATTGTTTTTGGGGTCTTCGGGTTAGGGTTCTTTATTTATGCGGTGGGTGGCACTCTTGATCAATTATTTTTTGCTGAGGCCCTGCCCAACCCGACCTTTGGGACCGGCGGGATTTTCTGGGCGTCTTTGACCTTGGCGCTGATGACGGTTCCTGTCGTCATTGTGGCGACGGAAGAAGGGTTGTCTGCCGTTCCACGGGAATATCGTGAAGGGTCCTTAGCCCTTGGGGCGACCAAGCTGGAATCCTTGTGGCGTGTGGTGCTTCCATGTGCGATGCCGGGTATCTTAACGGGTCTGATTTTGGCGGTCTCCAGGGCCACCGGCGAAGTGGCGCCGCTCATGCTAACCGGTGTGGTGAAGTTAGCTCCTTCCTTGCCGGTGGATGGGTTCTTCCCCTTTCTCCATTTGGATCGAAAGTTTATGCATTTGGGGTTTCATATTTTTGATGTAGGGTTTCAATCTCCCAATGTCGAAGCCGCCAAGCCGATGGTCTATGTCACGACCTTCATCTTGGTCCTTGTGGTGCTTATGTTGAATATGGCCGCAATCGCTCTGCGAACGAGAATGCGGAAACGCTATGCTGGCTCTTCAGTGTAAATGAGGTACTATTATGCAAATCACCGCCAATTTGGCGAATGCAGGAACATCGGCAGTTCCGATGGAGAGGACGCGTCGATCCACGCTGGTTGTGGAAAAAACGACGAATACGTCTGAACACAGGAATCAGGAGCATATGGAATCCACGTCAAGGCCTTTAGCCGATGCCCATCCGAAAATAGTCATTCAGGACATGAACTTTTTTTATGGAAAAGTTCAAGCCCTGACGAAGGTGAATATGCCTATTCCCGCTAACCAGGTGACGGCATTTATCGGGCCTTCGGGTTGTGGGAAATCGACGCTTCTTCGCTGTCTTAACAGATTAAATGATTTGGTTGATGGGGCAAGAATCGAAGGGAAAATCCTTCTGGAAGGGAATGATATTTATGATCCAGGAGTTGATGTGACCGACCTTCGGACGCGTGTGGGAATGGTCTTTCAAAAGGTCAATCCCTTCCCCAAATCCATCTGGCAAAATGTTGCGTACGGGCCACAATTGCAAAATGTGAAAAAACGAGGCACGTTGGATGAACTCGTAGAAAAAAGCCTGCAAGGCGCAGGCCTGTGGGAAGAAGTCAAAGACCGATTGCACGGCAGTGCCTTGGGGCTCTCGGGTGGACAACAGCAGCGGTTGTGTATTGCCAGAGCTTTAGCGGTGAATCCGGATGTGCTGCTCATGGATGAACCCTGTTCGGCCCTTGACCCCATCTCGACCGGACGTATCGAAGAACTGTTGTATACCCTCAAAGAACGATTGACCGTGGTGATTGTGACGCATAACATGCAGCAAGCCGCACGCGTCTCGGATCTGACGGGGTTCTTTTTGTTGGGCGAACTCATTGAATATGACGATACGAAAACTATCTTTACCAATCCTTCTGACCGTCGGACAGAAGACTATATCACCGGTCGATTCGGTTGATCGTTGGGAAATAGGAAGACGCAATGCCAATTCAACGACGTTTTGACGAAGAATTAGCCGGTCTTAAGCAACAAATTTTGCGAATGGGCTCCTTGGTGGAAGGGCAAATCCGACAAGCGCTCACGGCCTTAATTGATCGAGATGATGATCTGGCCACTCAAGTGATCGAGAATGATCGTCAGGTCAATACCATGGATGTGGCTGTGGATGAAGCCTGCCTTGAACTCTTGGCCTTACAACAACCGGCCGCACGAGATCTTCGGTTTATCACGACGGCCATGAAAATTTCTACAGAATTAGAGCGGATGAGTGACCTGGCTGAAAATATTTGTGAGCGAGCCATAGAGTTACATGAAGAGCCCCAATTAAAGCCCTATATCGATATTCCTCTCATGGCTGAACGGGCGATCAAGATGGTGGGTGAGGCGCTTGATGCGTTTGTGCGAGGGGATTCAGCCCTTGCCCGAAAGATTCTGGATGAAGATGATTATATTGATGATCTCAATGAGCAAATTTTTCGTGAACTCTTGTCGTTCATGATGGAAAATCCCCAAACGATTTCTCGCGCCATCCGCCTGTCGTTTATCTCCAAATATATTGAGCGTATTGCTGATCATGCCACCAATGTGGCTGAACTGGTCGTCTATATGGTAGAAGGCAAAATTATCCGCCATATGATTTCGAACTGAATCAGGTTTCGTTGTAATTTTTGTTCTCCTCGTTCTCTTCAATTCTTGTTCTCGCTCCCGCCTCTTGTCATTCCAAATTTACCTGTCTGTGATACGAATGTCATATCCTCGGTGTACCGTATTGGTATGGAGAATACTCACCGTACACCAGCGGACGTGAAAGGAGAATGCCATGCAAAAATGGTTGGATACTCGAGGGGGCTCCCGTCGTTGTTCTCAAAAACCCTCAACCAATGAGTTTCCTGTGAAATCCGGCTCACTGTGGTCTCTGGTATTGGCAGGAGGACATGGAGAGAGGCTTCGGGCATTCACCAAAGAATGGTTTGGTGCCTATCGACCGAAACAATACTGTGCCTTTATGGGCAGGCAATCCTTGATTCAACATACGTGGAAACGGGCGAAAGCGCTCTGCCCTCCCCAACAGGTGGTGACGGTGATGGATCAATCGCATTGGGGCTATGTGCGGACGCAATTGGTTCAAGAATCACTTGGCCGGGTAGTCTGGCAACCTGAGAATCGAGGAACCGGAGCGGGAGTCTTCCTCCCGTTGTCCTATATTCGCTCGCATGATTCGAACGCCACGGTGGTGCTGTGGCCTGCCGATCATTTCGTCTTCCCCGCGGAGCCTCTGATTCAGTTGATTCGGGAAGCCGCGGCATTGGTTCAAGATGCACCTCAGCAAATGGTGTTGGTGACCGTTCCTCCGCATTCTCGAGAGAACGATTACGGGTGGGTGCTCCCAGGAGAAATTTCTTTTCATCGTGGTGGATGCCAGGTCAGAGAGGTGCGGAGATTTCTGGAGAAACCGCAGGGTTCTCAATTGGCGAAAATCGCCCAGGAAGGAGGCCAGTGGAATACGTTGGTGGTCATCGCCAACGTTCAAACCTTATGGGAAGCCGGTCGGCAGTGTATCCCTGAAGTCGTCATGCCTCTTGAAAGACATGCCGGTGGGATTGGAACGTCGAGCGAACATCAAATACTCATGAATCTTTATCGAACGATGCCCACGAGAAATTTCTCAAGTGACCTGTTATCTCTGATTCCTCAACAATTATCCATGATGGAATTGACAGGTGTGTATTGGAGTGATTGGGGTAGGCCTGAACGCATCCAGGAGACGATGGCGTTTATGGGCCGAAGTATCCCCTCTGGACTGGGTGGAGAGCAAGGTTCAATGTTTTGTGTGAGACCTGACCAAGGCCATTTGTTTTACGAGAAATTGGCAACTGTTTCGGGATAAGGGATTCAGACGTTTTCATTGAATCCGATGCCAAGGTGATTTCTGATATTGAGAAGGGAATGTCAGTCAGATCCAATCAACGGGCATACTGTGGAGGTGGAATTGTGTGAATAATCACATGCTGCCAGAGTCCTTCGAACGCTTGCCGTTCTCATTTTTATCAAGACAATGGGCAAAACCAATCTCTAAAAATGGCAATCAAAGGTCTGAAGGGGAACAGCCTATCCATGAGAAAGGGGGGAAACATATGATCAAAACTTTCTGGAATGAACAGACGGGGAAAGGGGTTAAACCCCTAAGTCACGTCAGTTCTAGCAGGATACGAAGGCGGTGCAGTAGTTGTGGTCTAGAGTGGGAGTCCAACCATTGTGAAGAGACATGTCCCTTGAGGGAGTTGGAATCAGCGTTTCTTCCTGAAGACTGGTTTATGATGCCGAGCGAAGCTGGCAACTGATTGCGACAGATTGTGTGGCGCGGACCACAAAGGTAATCCTGGCTTGTCTTTCAGGTGAGACTTTCCCTCTACGGGTTTAAAAAAATCGATCCCTGTAAACTAATTGATGTAAAAGGCCAGCCTTGCGCACTAGCGGCGTATTTTTATCCAAACGGTGTCGTTTCCCGCGCCGGGTTTCCACTTCGATCGTTTCATCATCGACTACCTGTACCACTTTCCAAAACTTGTCAATGATGTAGGAATAGGATTCCCCATGTTGGGCGGGGTGGATGGCTTTGGCCCGAGGACTTGGATGAGACGACGTTTTGAGTTTGCTAAAAACAATGAACTCACCAGGTTTGATCCTCATGAGAGGGGCTCCATTTTTGGGTTCCCTTAAGCGACAACTTTAAGTTGCTTTTTCGCTTAGGTTTGTAAACCCCTATATTGTATCCTTTTGGTTCTAATTTGCAACTCTCTTTGGTATCTACTGGCCCATTCCAGAGAGCCCCGTGCTTTGCACGGGGGTGTAGGGAATCCTTGTTAGGTGGTTTGGAGGACAGATCCCCCCAACCGACTCAAAGAGGTTTTTGAGAAACCACGCCTTTTGAGGGGGGGAGGTTCACTCGG
>QJYE01000500.1 GCA_003235785.1 Nitrospirota bacterium | reverse complement strand
GGGAGGGATTTGGTTTTTATTTACCTTCCCAAGTCCGGATCCATGTTTGGATCGAAAGGCAGTTCGTCAAGATGCTCGACATATTCAAGCGGGTCGAAGGGAAGTTTCTTCAGATCCAGCTTCGGCTTGGCCAGGTCCTGGACCTCTGGCGGCGCGTTTTCGATGCCGGTCCAGGGAATGCCGCGGACCTCCTTGGCGTCAGGGTATTTCTTTTTCCACAGCTCATGCCGGAGCCTCATCCTATTGAACGGACTTTTAAGGTGGATCAGGTTGAGCATCATCGGGGTCTTCTCGCGCGAATCGGCCGGCAGAAAGTAAAATGCTGCTGGGATGCCGCTGGCTTCGCCAACCGGGTCTGGAGAAATCCAATGGCGTTTGTAATTGCCCTTGACCGTTGCGCCAAGCCTGGGGCCGGCATAGATAAACACATGATCCCGGCGGCTATGTGTGTCGCCATTGAGTAAAAGGGCCGTCTGGTCAATGCCGTCGATGACCCGGTCGGTTGGGATGTACTGGGTGGCACCAGCCAAACGGGCGAAGGTGGTGAACAGATCGGTCTCATGGATGATATCCCCCACGATCTGACCGGGCTTGATGACCCCCGGCCACCAGGCCTGGGCAGGCACACGCACCCCGCCCTCGAGAAAATCGCCCTTACCGCCACGGAAGATCGTCTCCGAGAAACCAGAGCCGGGCGGCGGGTTGTGGGACATAGGGCCGTTGTCGGCCATGGCGATGACCAGGGTGTTCTCGGCGATACCCAGTTCCTTGAGTTTGTCCATGAGCTTCCCCATAAAGGGGTCGATGTTTGACTGCAAGCTATCCTGCAAAAGACTCCGCGCCTGGGAAGTTTTCTTGTTAAGGGGAATAAAAGACGTCATGAGGGGCCAATTGGCAACGTAAAAGGGTTTGCCGGCTTTGGCATTTCTTTCGATGAACTCCAGGGTGCGCTTCTGGGCCTCGGGATCAATCTTGACATAAGTGTCGCTGGTATTGTCTCCCCACTGGCGTGCCTTCTTACCCTTTTTACCTTCAGCAACCATTACCCAGCCTTTCGTCACGAAGGTGTTGTCAAGCCTGTAGGGGTCCGGCGGCAACATGTCCTCAAAAAGGCCGATTTGGGCGTTGGCCTGTTCGGCCATCTTGTTATCGATTGACAGGATCTGATTGTAGCCGGTGAAAAAGGCTTCGTCGAATCCCTGGTTGTGGGGGTAACTCTGCTCGATATCCCCCAGGTGCCACTTGCCGTGGAAGGCGGTGGCATAACCGGCCTTGGAGAGCACCTCGGCGATGGTCACCTCCTCGTCGCGCATCCCGTGCATCTCTAGCAGCATACCGATATTGTACATGCCGTTGCGGATCGCGAGGCGGCCGGTAGCCGTGGCGGCGCGGCTGGGTGTGCACCCCACCTCGGTATACATCCGTGTGAAGAGGATACCCTCTTCGGCCATTGTATTCAGGCGAGGGGTGTGAAGTCCCCGGACCTTCTGAATAGCGGGGATGCCGATGTCACCATAAGGCGTATCATCCCACATAATATGGATGATGTTTGGTGGCGTACCGTACTTCTTCTTCAACTCTGCCAGCTTTTTGTCAAGTTCCTTGTCCTCGGCCCTCCACTTTTCTCCGTTCTGAACCTCAAGGATATAATATTCCGCGTCGTGCACGATTTTCGACGGTTCTTTTGCCAGGGCATTTCCTGAAAGTAAAAATGCTAAGACAAGAACCACAGTTAATGTAAATAAACTTTTCAGCCTGTTCATTTTGTCCCTCCTTTTGTTTTTTTATTTCAACGTATGTTTAAAGCTTATATGAGATTAATTAATTTATGATTTAAGTCTTGCACGTTTAACAGCATCCATCCCTTCTTCAGGAGTGCCCCCATTGATTCGAATTTCATAGGCTCTCCCCAGCCATTTCATTGCGCCCAACAATGCAGTGAAATGATCCGACTGAAAATAATTATCTAAGGAAGGTCGCTGCTCCCAAATTTGCTCGATTGCAATGATGTTCTCGTTAATGCTATCTTGATAAACATTGCATTTTTTACAATCCTTTTCCTGTCGAGTCTTACCGACTATATATTGACATGAACTCAGCAACTCATTTCGTTTGTCATCGCGGGCAAGGATGGATATCCGTATTATTATCATTGACTGTTCCCCTATCTTTTGAATTGAGTTTGTTAAGCTGGGAACTAAAGCTCTTATTAATAGTACAAGATATGTGCCAACAAAGTGAGACAGGCCAGATAATCTTTTAGCATACTGTAATTATTGATAATTAAGTTATAATGCACCAGTATGAGACTCGCAAGGAAAGTCACAGATCTGTCAAATATGACCGATTCGGTCAAATATGACAGCCTAATATGACGGGAGGTCTGGTTAAAGATTGTGGGAAGGACGGTGAATGCCATGCTTGCGCATCCGACCGCGAAGGGTGCTGGGATTCAAGCCAAGGAGTTCAGAAGCTCCACCTTTTCCGGTGATATTCCAGTTGGTTTTGTTCAGCGCCTGCAAAATATGCTCCTTTTCCATCTCAGAAAGACTTTTCATTGGTATGTTATGTGGGGTTCTGTGATCTGATTTGGGTGCTTTCAGAGGGGCTGACAATCGCAGCATGTCTCCAGTAGTTACAATTACTGCACCTTCAATCACATTCTCTAATTCCCTGACATTTCCAGGCCAAGGATGGGTTATGAGGTTATTCATAATATTAGCGGGGACCGTCTTGATATGTTTTCCGAGTCGTCGCTGAACCTTGCTAATTATCGAGCTCACGAGTATAGGAATGTCATCGACACGATCTCTAAGTGGCGGAATCGACAATGGAAATACGTTAAGACGGTACCAAAGATCCTTTCGGAATCGTTCCTCATCAACATCTTCTTCAAGGTTTCGATTCGTCGCTGCAATCACGCGAACATCGGTGTGCCTGACCTTAGAACTACCCAGACGTTCAAACGAGCCGTCCTGAAGTACCCTAAGGAGTTTTTGCTGTAACAAAAGAGGCATTTCGCCTATCTCGTCTAAAAATATGGTGCCGCCGTTTGCAAGCTCAAAACGTCCAATCCTTTTTTCAAACGCACCGGTGAACGCGCCTTTTTCATGACCGAAAAGCTCCGATTCAATCAAGTTTTCAGGTAAAGCAGCACAATCCACTTTTATCAGCGGCCTATCCTTTCTTTTGCTTCCATGGTGAATGGCCCTGGCAATAAGCTCCTTTCCAGTGCCGGATTCGCCGAGAATGAGAACAGTGGTATCTGTCGGCGCGATCTGCTCCAATCTATACATTACGTATTTGAACATCTCGCTTTCACCGATGATATGTTCATAGTCATGAATCAACTTGATTTCTTCAAGAAGATAGGTCTGATCCGCTTCTAGCTGCTTCTTCATTTCCGTTATTTCTGAATACGCATTTTGTAGCGCTATTTCCACTTCCTTTCGGTGGGTGATATCACGATTGCTGGCTCGAAAACCCAACAACTCCCTTTGATCCCCTATGACCGGTTGACAGGTATGTTCTATCCAACGAGTTGATCCGTCTCGATGCCGGATTCGGAACTGTATTTCTTTTGCTTTCGACTCATTGCGGGAAT
>QJYE01000008.1 GCA_003235785.1 Nitrospirota bacterium | reverse complement strand
CGGTTTTCTAACGCCATCACTCGAATAGACTGTCTCAGACCTGATGCGGTTTGCCTCTTTTCGCTGGAGCCGTGTGGGGGCAGGTACGTTCAAAAATTGGAGACACGCCATGTTTGCTATTTTTGAGATAGGTGGCTCACCGACATCGTATGTGCCAGGGGTATTCCGCGATCGGAAAGTGGCTAAAATCTCAAAGGCGTCTTCTGTTGAAGCTGTTGGCCATAAAGAGCAACCTTTTCATCCGCAATCCCGGTCTTCTTCTCAAGCGGAACTCTATGAGCAGGTGCAAGCCTTTTCTCAATCGGCATCAACGTCGTTGGTAGCTCGAGATATCATGTCCTCACCAGTGGCTACCCTCCCTTTGACGGCGTCGTTGGCTCAGGCTTGGGAGCTGGTGAAGGGCACGCGGCTTCACCATATTCCGATCCAGTCTCGGGAAGGGACGCTGGTCGGCATGTTGTCTGATCGAGATCTCTCGCGTGGGACTATTGACAGCATATTGGCTGGGAAATCCGGATCGGCATATCTGGATCATGTGACTATTGAACCGTATGTCAGCCATCCGGTATTGGTGGCGACTCTCGATGCGACCTTACAGGCTATTGCGCGGGTGTTATTAGAAGAGCGTATTGGAGCCATTCCGGTGGTTTCACCTGACAAGGAGTTAGTGGGTATGATTAGCCGTAGTGATATTTTGCGTGTCATCGTCTCGCATCCGAATTTTGAGCAATGGGCATAACGCCATCATTGTTGGCCATTTCGAGAAGAAGTTCGAATCCTATCACACCATCTGACTAGAGGAGGACTATGATGTTGAAGCCAGGGGACAAACTGGTCATTGTTCATCGCCGATTATTTGAAAAAGATGCCCCTCGATTTTTTGTGGGAGAGGTGCAGGCCTATGAAGCCGGGGTGGTCAAAGTGAAAGGGTATACGTTTGTCAAAGATGTGTTTAGCGGCAATATGCAAAAGAAGCCCGATGTTCGGATAAAATTCATGTCTATCATCTCGGGGACTCTTATTGTCTATCAATTGCCGGTGACGGTTCTCTTGGAATCAGCGCGGTTTGATTTTGATCAAGAAAGTGGATTGGTGTTAAAGGATAATGGGGGATTCTCGATGGATATGTCCGAAGCGGTGCATAAACACGAGATGCGACCATAGACAGAGTTTTCGGCTGATGTATAGCTATGCCCCATTTTTGTTCGGCCTCGTGTTAGTTTGACTTGGTTCAAAAGTCTTGGTGACAGAATTCGTTCCACCCATTGCCGTTTTGAGGATCAGGGATCGATAAGCGATCAGTGCAGACAGGCCTCTTCAAATGACGCCCGGAATTGATCGGGGGTCATATTCAAAATGGCGGCACATTGAGACAGCCTTTTCGGGTTTTCAAAATCTTCAGGTTGCAGTCGTGCCATATAGGCGCGAGCGATTTTATAGGATTCGGATTCGATATCGACCATCCGGACCCTGGTGCGGCCGGTTGCCGGGTCCACCATGTCGTTGAAGGGGAGGGGAGTGAAGCGGCCATCGATCATGGAGACCATGGCTTCGCTTCCGCCATCTAAAAGATATTGAGCGGCGCAATACCCCAAGTCTCTGGTGTATTCCATGTCGAAGGGAATGGGGTCGGAACAGCGAAGTTCATAGCCAATGTCTTTGGACACGATGGTCATCTTGAGGCCAAAATGCTTCAGTTTCTGACTGACGGTTTCTTTCAGTACTTTACCGAGGTCCAGTTCTGCGAGTCTGATATTACCATGTTCATCTCGTTCAACCCCGCCCAACAAGGCCAGGTCTTCCTGATCTAAAAACTCCGATAGTCCTTCTGCCAACACTGCCACACCGTCTGTACGTTGTTGAGCCAAGCGTTTGACGATTGAGCCTGCGAGAATATTGGTGACATGGGAGAGTTTCAGTTTGGCTCCCCTGAATTCTTCGGGGATGAGCGTGAGCGTCGCTCCGACAGCTTTGCCAATACCTAAAGCCAGGTGTCCAGCTTTACGACCCATGGTGACGACAATATACCAACGCGAAGTGGTGTGGGCATCAATCATGAGATTTTTGACCAGTTCCACACCCATGTGTCTGGCAGTTTGAAATCCAAACGTGGGCATGCCGTGTGGCAGACAGAGATCGTTGTCGATGGTCTTGGGGACATGCACCACTTGGAGACGCCCTTTGGCTAATTCTGCCAGCTTGAGTGCTGAAAAGGCCGTATCATCACCGCCGATCGTGATGAGTCCTGTAATCCCAAGCTTTTGCAGAGAGGAAAACGTGGTGGATAAATCTCCCTCATGTTTCGTGGGGTTGGCTCGGGACGTGCCCAATAAGGAACCTCCCCGGAAATGAAGATGGCTCACCGTTTCACGGGTTAAGGGTTGAGTATGGGTCAGATTCCCTTTCATCAACCATTGAAATCCGTCCTCTATGCCAAGGACTTCCGCTCCACTGAGACGGCTTTGAATCGTTGCCGCTTCAATCACACTATTAATCCCTGGGGCAGGCCCCCCTCCCACAAGAATGCCAAATGTCGGTACGGTCTCACTCATAAGCGGTTAATGTTCCTTTACAAGGTTTGAGGGGTCAGTTGACACGTGTTCAGGTTTTGGGAACGTCAGATGTTCCTTTGAGCAATAGCACTGAGCAGGGCGCATGGTGAACGGTCGCATGGGACACACTGCCATGAGCGAGCCGGTTCAGTGGCGGGCGGTTATAGGTACTCATGAGAACCAATTGTGGCTGCAGACGCGTGATATGTTCTTGAATGATCGATGACGGAGTTCCTGGTTCGACAAAGCGGTCTGTTTGATAGCCAAGTTTTGTCAGGGTGTTGGTGATGTCTTGCGTGAAATGTGCACTCCCTGTCTGCAGTTCTTTTTTCCACGCGTCAGGTAACAGCGCTCCAATGGGAAGCACCGGTTGGACAAAGGGAATCACATGTAGCACGGACAGACGGGGAAGGCTTTGAAAGGGCTTCTCCGCTAACCATTCAATGGCACATTCCGCATCCAGAGGATGCTCGATGGGAAGCAAAATGTTCTTGAGGGGCACCAGGGAAGATTTGACAATGACTGTGGGACAAGCCGCATGGGTTGCCACCCGGTGCGACACGCTTCCGAGTAGATGTTCCTTAATCACCCCCAGCCCGCGCGAGCCAATGAGGATCAAGTCTACGGATTCTTGTTCGGCCATAGACAGAATGACTGATGCGGTGTCGCCGACTTCTAGGTGTTGGGAAACCTCACCACAGACAGCGGGAAGTTGTGACGCGGCTCTCTTCAGAATCCGGGAGCCTTCTTCTCGCAACTTCTGCTCGGCGGCTTCCGCAAACTCTCGACCGACACTCATGCCCGTTCCGGGATAGGCCAGTTGGGGAATGGCAAAACAATGAAGCAGCAGGATGCGATTGGGAGAAGAAAACGCCTGAAGGCTTCGAACGGCTTCGTCCGCCTGTGGTGACCCGTCCACAGGAATCAAGATAGTTTTGAGTTTTCGATTCATGATTCGGAGCCCTCTACTTTATCATGTGTTCCGTGGTGTTCGTCCACCGGGTTTTTGTCATGGGGAGGTGGATGGCAGGGAAGGATTGGCAAGAGCTTCTTCCCATGCCTCG
>QJYE01000118.1 GCA_003235785.1 Nitrospirota bacterium | reverse complement strand
CAGAGTGATCCACCGTCGTTGATTGCCGCCCGTGCCTTGGCCCAAGGACTGCCTGGATGAAGAAAGGATGGTCATGATGCCAACGTGAGATCAATAATCATTGACAGGTTAATACATATCAAAAACGGCAGTTGCTGTCATGAAACACCGCTCATGCTTCGACAGGCTCAGCACGAACGGTCGCTGAAGTACTCACCCAATTGGTGAAGGGTCCGTTCGCCCTGCGGAGCGGGCGTGTCCAAGGGTTGCGTGCCTACCAACTGCTGTTTTTAGGTTCATGGAAGGTTCGAGAAACTCAGGGGAAGACAACCAGCTAGCCATGGCTACCTGGGATGTTGAAGGAAAATTCGGCGCGTCTGACAGAAAAGCTGAGGAGCGGGGAAAAAGATTTATGAACGAGAGAGAGTCAAATGGTGCAACCCTGCTGTTGCATGACGATGCGAGCGGCTTTTACGTTTCCACCTGTTCTGATTTGATTTCACGATGACGAAGAGTCACGTCGTACCCTAATGTTTTCAAAATATCTTTCATTGATAATACCATGGCAACTGATCGATGCCGCCCACCCGTACAACCAAACGCAATAGTCAAATAATTGCGCTGTTCCCTTTCAAACAAAGGGAGCAAAAAGGCAAAAAGGTCTCGCAAATGACCCAAGAAGTCTTTGCCCTCTTGATTTTCAAGCACAAATTGTTGAATTTCAGGATATTCCCCCGTGAGTGGCTGAAGATCTGGGACAAAATGTGGATTCCGCAAGAATCGAACATCAAACACCAAATCGACATCGACCGGGACACCGAACTTATAGCCAAAACTTAAGAGACTCACCTTGAGCGCTTGCTCCTCACTAGACTCTTGATAATGCCTGATCATCCAGGCTTTCAAGTCATGTACGGAAAACGCTGAAGTATCCAATACCCGGTGAGCTCGGCTCCGAAGCGCCTGCAGTCGTTCACGTTCCAGTTGAATGCCTTCAATAACCGGTCGTTGGGGAAGGAGCGGGTGAGGACGGCGCGATTCAGAGAACCGCCTGACTAAAATATCATCCTGAGCTTCTAAAAAAAGCAGTTCGACCTGAGAGCCATGAGCCTGCAAGGCTTCTAAATTACTTAATAAATCATCAAAAAACGCCCGCTCCCGTATATCAATTCCTAAGGCCACCTTCTTCACATCTTTTCCAGGCTGGGCACACAGTTCGGTAAATTTTTGGAAAAGAGCCGGCGGGAGATTGTCGACACAAAAAAACCCTAAATCTTCTAAACACTTGAGTGCTTGCGTTTTGCCAGATCCTGATGTTCCGGTGACCATCATAAATTGAAGCGGCAACGCCTTATTCTCAACTGGATTTTGAGAAAGCTCCGATATCATCCGCACTCTCCAAGAACAACAGGCAATGAGCTTCTATCAAGCACCCGTAACAATCTATACGATACCACGCAAATTCGTTACATATCCATTGACCAGCTGCTATCCATGACTTACAAATTGGGAAATAAAAATACGAGCATTACATGGGAATACGTTTCCGTTGACTGGCAGAAGCAATATGGAGTTCCGCCCGGTATTTGGCGACTGTTCGACGGGCAATCAGAATATTTTTCAGTTTGAGCTTAGACACAATTTCTTGATCTTTCAACGGGTTAGCCGACTCTTCCTGTGCAACCATTTCCCTAATCATTTCGCGAACTGTCACAGAGGACATATCCTCGCCACGATTATCCGCTCGCTGAATCCCCGCATTAAAAAAGAATTTGAGCTCCAAGATTCCTTGAGGACAATGAACATATTTATTCGTGGTGACTCGACTAATGGTCGACTCATGCATGCCGACATCATCCGCGACTTGCTTCAGAACCAGCGGGCGTAAATACTGAACCCCCTTTTCTAAAAAGGCTTCCTGGAACTTAATCAGACTAGTCACAACTTTCACAATGGTTTTATTCCGTTGATCAATACTACGAATAATCCATTGCGCACCCTTGAGCTTCTCCTCCAAATACGTTTTTGTTTTCCCGCCATCTTCGCCGGAATGCGAGAGTAACCGCCGGTAATAGGGACTCACCCTCAGCCGAGGGAGTCCATCCTCATTCAATAAGACCACCCACTCCCCTTCATATTTGACAACATACACGTCAGGAATAATGATGGAATTGCTGTCGGAGGAAAATGGACGCCCGGGTTTCGGCTCTAACGTCTCGATCACCCGAACGGCCTCGTAGACCTCATCCAGGGTCACACCTAACGTTTTGGCTACCACCGGATATCGTTTTTTCTGTAAATCTACCAGGTGGTCCTTAATAATAGCCGCGACAAGCTCCTTCGAGACAGTGTCAGGAATTTGATGGGAGAGGCCCGTCTCATCCTGTTGCAAGTGCTCTAATTGAATGAGCAAACATTCGGCTAAATCATGCGCAGCTACCCCTGGTGGATCAAACGTTTGAATCTGATGAAGCACAGACTCCAGATGCTCAAGTGAACATTCCGCATCCGCCTGCAATTCCGGCAACGGTATTCGCAAATACCCATCCTCATCTAAATTTCCGATAATCAATCGCCCGATATCACGATCATCGCCTTCAAGTGAAGAAAGTCGAAGCTGCCAGTCCAAATGCTCTTCGAGCGAGGTGGGCTTTGTTAAGGTTTGCTCGTAGGAGGGAAAATCATCATCTCCGGCCCCAATTTGATCACGTTGTGCCGGACGCCAATCATTCCCTAAAATATTATCCCATTCCTCCGAAGTCAGGGTTTCACTTTCCTTGGTCACCGGCTGGTTTTCAGCAGAATCTACGGACCCCTCACTTTCAGGCTCTCTCTCTTTAATTTGTTGTCCGCCTTCTTCCGCAGTAGCAATTTCTTCGTCTTGCGTTTCAAGTGCAAGATCTTCGAGGAGCGGATTTTCCACTAAATGCTGCTCTAAGGTTTGTTGCAGTTCCAATCGCGAGAGTTGCAACAATTTAATGGCTTGTTGCAGCTGGGGTGTCATGACCAGCTTTTGCGAAAGACGTAGATCTAAACGAAGGTCCATAAGAGACGATTTATCTCAAGTTATGACATTTTAAAGCGTTCGCCGAGGTATACGGCTCGCGCCTTGGGACTATTCACAATGTGCTCAGGACTACCACTCTCCAAGATCGTCCCATCACTTATTATATAGGCTCGGTCGGTAATGGAAAGTGTATCTTGCACATTATGGTCGGTTATGAGAATGCCAATATCTTTCCTCTTTAAATTGATCAAAATATCTTGAATGTCACCCACAGCAATAGGATCAATTCCTGCAAAGGGTTCATCAAGTAAGAGAAATTTCGGATTCGTCGCCAATGCTCGAGTAATCTCTAAGCGTCGCCGTTCTCCACCTGATAACGTATATGAGCCATTAGTTCGAAGCGGAGTAAGATTGAGTTCTTCCAGCAATTCATCGACACGGGTTTTTCTCTGGGCTGCCGACAGCTTGAGCGTTTCCAAGACCGCCATCACATTATCCTCAACAGATAATCTTCGAAAGATTGAGGCTTCCTGTGGCAAATAACCAATTCCACGCCTTGCACGCTTATACATGGGAAGATGCGTAATTTCCTCTTGATCGAGGGAGATTCGTCCTTGATCAGGCTGACAAAGCCCCACGAGCATATCAAAAATTGTGGTCTTCCCTGCACCATTGGGACCAAGCAGCCCAACCACTTCTCCGCCCAACAACTCCAAGCTGATTCCCCGAACGACTTGACGCCCTTTGAAACTTTTCTGGAGATTCCGCGCAGTAATTTTATGAGAAACCTGTGGCTGACTCTCGTCCATCGGCGGTGCTACACCCTAGCCATTCGCCATACAACTAGGTGGCGAACGAACTTACTGACGTGCTGATCAACTCTATCATAGGGCATCCACAAAAGATTGGTGAACCCATCCATTGTAATAGCTTTTCGCAACTCAGGATTTAAGAATACCTGCCTTTGCATAGTTAAACCTATTCCAAAAGCAAGATCATTGGGCAAACACACCCTCATCCTTTTCTGTTTCCTCAATAATCACCCGTGTCTCACCTTCTACCACACTTCGGTTTTCTTTCAAAAACATTGTGATCTTCCGACCACTTACCCGAGTGCCTGCTTGCCAAACAACAGGAGATTCCAACAGAACGATCCGTTCTCCCTGCTTATCATAAATAGCACGTTGACAAGTCGCACGGCTTTCCCCTTTCGAAATCTTCACATTTCCTTTCGCTTCAATAACCCTAATTTCTTTTTGGGAATTTTGTGACGGGAGCTGCCCAACAGGAGGGGATGGGGAAGAACCTTTTTCCTTGAAATAGACGATCATGATGTCAGAATGAACGACCAACTCCTCCTGAACCATTTTCACATTGTCACGAAAAATAGCCTGGTTGTTCCGGCTACTGGCAGTCATCGTATTGGAGGTAATCACCGTTGTAGTTTTCTGATCCGCCCCCCAACCTACCATAGGAATGAAGAGCGCCACCCCAACAATCAACAACCAACCGTTGTAGAACCGCAAGAAATGTCTTATGGCGATTCTACCTCCGCACGAACATTGTTAAGTAATCGAAATTCATTCTTTGCAACATCACCCACTAACCCCGTGCCAGTAATAACCAGCCCGTCCCCTTGAATAACAACCGGATCGGCCGTATAAATTTGTTGGACGTCTTCTTTCCACGATAGAGTGTCGGAAAAGACTCGATACCCTGATTCAAAGGTCATAACCGTTTTTTCATTATGACTGAGTAACTCAAAGTCATTGCTGGAGGTATTCATCACGCCTTCTTCTGAAGTGATCTGCATTTGCTCTTTCTGAAAAGCCTGATCAAATAACTTGACTGTCACGGCATGCAATTTGGCCTTATGCTCAGCATCAAAGACTTTGGCCTGATCAGCTGTCACCATCCATTTCGTTGCGCCTGATTTCGTTTGTCGATAGGAAAATCCTTGGATCCAGGCATCAGCACCCTGTTGCTCCTGAAATGGGACAATAGCCGTGGCTTGGCTTTTTGTTTCCATATGCGTAATGACTCGGTGCCCGATGAACCCTGCCATTATGACAATGGCCATCGTGAGCACACTACGCATAAGATAATTTTTCATCGGATCTAAATACCGACGAAATGAAAGGCCAGGATAGCACAAAAACCCAATAAAAATGATAGCATAGGGCCTTTGGCAAGTAAATAAATACCCTAGGCTTGCATGGATGGGGCAGCACTACTGAGAGAGGCAAATCCCAAAAAAATACGGAAAGTTGGTGGGAAAACCCTCCTAATTTTCCTGATCTTGAGAATTGGTTGTCGTGACCACAGATGATGATCCGACACCTGTTTCAACCAATTCAATCGCGACTAGCTTTGCGGCGTCCCCAGGTCGCTGTCTTGTTTTGATAATGCGCGTATATCCACCCTGACGATCAGGAAATCGTTTCGCAACATCGTCAAAGAGCTTAGAGACAGCTTGCTTTGTTCTTAAAACTCGTAATGCACCCCGCCGAGCATGAAGCGTCCCTTGCTTCCCAAGGGAAATGAGCCTGTCCGCTATCCCCCGCAACTCCTTAGCTTTAGCTTCGGTGGTTTCAATTCGCTCATGCTCCATTAATGAGGTGGCTAAATTTCGAAACAACGCCAATCGATGCTTCGTATTTCGCCCTAATTGCCTGCCTCGTTTTCTATGACGCACAACAGCACCGTCCTTTTAAAAAAGTTCAGGAAAGAGATTCCGCGACTTCACTCACTTTTGTCCCTAATTCCAACCCCATTTCCGACAAGACTTCTTTAATTTCATTCAAAGATTTCTTCCCGAAATTTTTAGTCTTCAACATTTCATTTTCGCTTCGCTGCACCAAATCACCAATGCTTTTGATATTGGCATTTTTTAAACAATTGGCTGCCCGTACGGAAAGTTCCAGTTCATTGACACTGCGATACAAGTGCTGATTGATTTGTGACCTGGCTTCTTCACTACTGTCTTCCTGGACAGGCTCCCCCGTAGTATCTGAGGGCAAGCAAATATCTAAATGGTCTCGCAAAATACTCCCTGCGGCAGTCACAGCCTCCTGGGGAGTAATACTATCATCAGTCCAAACTTCAAGAAGCAATTTATCATAGTCAGTTATTCGCCCTACTCGCGCACTTTCAACACTAAAGTTCACGCGTTTGACGGGAGAAAAAACAGAATCAACCGGAATGACTCCAATAGGCAAACCCTCTTCCTTATTACGTTCAGCCGGAACATACCCTCGCCCAGGCTTCACAATCAACTCAATATCGAGCACAGCATCTTTATCTAACGTGGCAATATGAAGATCAGGGTTTAAAATAGTGACTTCAGAATCAACAGCCAGATCGCTGGCTTTCACTTCTCCAGGCCCAGTTTTTTTCAATCGAATGGCTTTAGCCTTATCTGAATATAACCGGAGGCGCAACCCCTTGATATTGAGGATCAGAATAGTCACATCCTCAGTTACCCCTGGAATAGTGGAGAACTCGTGATAAACACCTTCAATCTTAACTGAAGTCACCGCAGATCCAGGAAGGGAGGATAGGAGCACACGCCGGAGAGCATTCCCCATTGTAGTCCCAAACCCCCGCTCGAATGGTTCAGCCGTAAATTTGCCGTATGTAGACGTAGCTGTATCTTTGTCCAATTCCAACTTCGTAGGCAGTTGAAAATCCTTCATGCTTGTAATCATAAGGACCGGGTCTCCCTTTTTTGATCCCAAAACCGTAACATGGTTTGCGCCATGCTTCCTTTATCGTTCTTTCTGTTCGTTCTCATTAACTAGCCAATTCATTTACCGTGAATACAATTCCACTACGACCTGTTCATTGACCAACACGTCAATATCTTCCTTAGTGGGAAGTGCTTGGACCGTTCCTTTAAACGAATGAGGTTCCATTTCCAACCAGTTAGGTACGCCACGACCTCCAGCTACCTCAAGAGCGGCTTGGACAGGAAGTAGTTGCCTGCTTTTCTCTCTCACTTCTACTAAATCGCCAACATTCATTGTCATAGAAGGAATGGTGACCTTCCGGCCATTAACTAATAAATGCCCATGATTGACTAATTGTCTAGCCTGCCCTCGTGAGGCAGCAAAACCAAGTCTATACACCACATTATCAAGTCTCCGCTCAAGCAAGCTCAATAAAAGTTCACCCGTAATTCCCTGCCGGCGTACAGCCAAATGGTAGGTTTTTAGAAATTGTCGTTCTTGCATACCATATACACGACGAAGCTTTTGCTTTTCCCTCAACTGCGTACCATATTCCGTAGGCCTCGATCTTCGAGATTGTCCATGCTGACCTGGTGGATAGCTGCGTCGTTCAATCGCGCATTTTTCCGTCATACACCTGGTACCCTTAAGAAATAACTTCACACCTTCACGTCGACATAATCGACAGACAGGCCCCGTATATTTGGCCATAGCCGTTCTCCCCCTATCTCAAAAACCTAGATAATCGATATGTTTCACTCAATTTAAAAAACTATACCCTTCGACGTTTTGGTGGCCTGCACCCATTATGAGGAATGGGCGTAACATCACGAATCAGATTGACGCGTAAGCCCACAGACTGTAAAGCACGGACTGCTGCTTCACGACCAGAACCTGGACCGTTGACGTAGACATCAACTTGCCGAAGACCACTTTCCATGGCTTTTTTTGCGGCAACTTCCCCTGCCCGCGTGGCGGCGAAAGGAGTGCTCTTTCTTGAACCTTTAAACCCCTGACTTCCGGCACTTGCCCATGAAACCGCTCCACCCGTCATATCCGTAATCGTGACAATGGTATTATTGAATGAAGCACGGATATGGACAATTCCAACCTGAACGACTTTCCGTTCTTTTTTTTTCCCCTTTTTGACACTCATGCGCCGTCCCTTTCGCCAGGTTTATCGTTTTGGTTTTCCACCGATTGCTCCTCGACGACCTTTTCTCGTCCTGGCATTCGTTTTTGTCCTTTGGCCTCTTACGGGAAGGTTCTTTCGATGCCGAAGTCCACGATAAGTTCCAATGTCCATTAATCGCTTCACACTCATCGAGACCTCTTTTCGGAGATCACCTTCCACGTCATAGTCCTGATCAATTGTTTCTCTTAATTTAATTACTTCATCTTCTTGCAAATCTTTAATTCTTGTGTCGGATGCCACTCCAGTCTTGCGTAAAATGTCTCTGGCACGAGCAGGACCAATGCCAAAAATATACGTTAAGCCAACATCAACACGTTTTCCAATTGGAAGTTCTACCCCTGCAATTCTAGCCATCTCTTATAGTCCTTCGTTAAAAAAGCCATTCACTTTTTTATGTATTAACCCACAGAACCATTAGCCTTGCCTTTGTTTGTGCCTAGGATTCCCACAAAGGACCCGAACTACACCCTTTCGGCGTATGACTTTACACTTCACACAAATTGGCTTGACAGACGATTTAACTTTCACGCTGATACCCTCTATTTAAACCGATAAGTAATCCGCCCACGGGTCAGGTCGTAAGGAGATAACTCCACAGTTACCTTATCACCTGGCAAAATCCGAATGAAATGCATTCGCATTTTCCCTGAAATATGGGCCAAAATTCTATGACCATTCTCCAGCTGAACACGAAACATGGCATTCGGCAATGTTTCCGTCACAGCCCCTTGCACTTCAATAACGTCTTCTTTTCCCATTAGAAATGTAGCAAGCAATTCCTCTAGAAACAAGCAGTAAGAACCCGAGGGGGCCCTTCAGGCTCGATTGAAATTGTATGTTCAAAATGAGCAGAAAGTGAACCATCACTGGTTACGGCCGTCCACCCATCATCCAAGACTCTAACTCCCGGTCCTCCCATATTCACCATTGGCTCAATCGCTAGAGCCATCCCGGGCTTTAAACGTGGCCCTTGCCCAGGCTTGCCGTAATTTGGAACTTGCGGCTCTTCATGTAATTGCCGACCAATTCCGTGACCCACGAAGTCACGAACTACCGTGAACCCATGCTTCTCAACATAGACTTGAATGGCCGATGAAATATCCGACAACCGATTTCCCACTACAGCCCGTTCAAGCCCAATTTGCAAGGCTTCCTTAGTTACCTGAATCAACTTATGTACGGACGGCTTCACTTCCCCTATTGAAACGGTAACAGCCCCATCTCCATAAAAGCCCTCAACAATCGCCCCTACATCCAGGCCAATGATATCTCCATCTTTCAAAACACGGCCGGAAGGTATTCCATGGACAACTTCCTCATTAATTGAGGCACACAAACTTTTTGGATAGTTTCGATATCCCTTGAATGCTGGAATGCCCCCAAGATCTCGAATGCAGGTTTCCGTTAAAGCATCCAATGCCTGTGTGGTCATTCCTGGTTTAATTTCTTGAATCAAAAGCTTATGACATTCAGCAACAATTTGACCAGCCCGGAATATTAATTCAATTTCTTCACTCGTCTTGAGGATGATCATTCTACTCTGGTTGGAGGTAAAAGAGCTACCAATCGCGCTTGCACTTCAGAAACCAAACCAGCTCCATCTAGTTCCCCAAGAATATGGCGTTCCTTGTAATAGTTAATTAATGGAGCCGTTTGTTCTTGGTAGACAGCCAACCGCGCCTCAATAGTCTCAGGCATATCATCATTCCGTTGAACGAGTGTGATCCCGCACACATCACATATCCCACTTTTCTTTGGGGGTATAGATTCAAGGTGATAGACTGCTTTACATTGAGGACAACTCCGCCTTCCACTGATTCGTCTTATAATCTCCGGCTTGGAAAGTGAAAAATATATGACACGATCCAAGTTTTTGCCTAAAGATGCCAGATTATTGGACAACTGATCAGCCTGTCCTACGGTTCGTGGAAACCCGTCAAGCAAAAACCCATTTTGGCATTCAGAGGAACTCAGTTTTTCATCTACCAAACCAATTACGATCGCATCAGGCACCAATTCTCCCCGCGTCATGTATCCTTTGGCTTCTTTGCCTAATGCAGTTTCCTTCAACACACTTTCTCGAAGTAAATCCCCCGTCGACAACTTAGGAATTTTATACTTATGCGAGATAAAGTCAGCCTGCGTACCCTTACCAACTCCCGGAGGCCCTAGGAAGATCAATCTCATACGATTATCCACTTCTCCCTTTCAAAGCGCCTTTCCCGAGAAACCCATCGTAATTACGCATAAGCATATGATTTTCAATTTGCTGGGCAGTATCGAGTCCAACACCAATAACAATCAGCAAAGAGGTTCCACCAAAATAAAATGGCATATTCAATTTGTAAATTAACAATTCCGGAATAACACACACAATTGCCAAGTAAATGGCACCGGCAAAAGTAATCCTGGTTAATACTTTATAGATGAAGTCAGCTGTTTTTTGGCCAGGACGAATGCCAGGAATAAATCCCCCATACTTTTTCATATTGTCTGCCATATCTACAGGATTCAACACCACGGCTGTATAAAAAAAGCAAAAGAAGATAATGAGACCAACATAGATGAATGTGTACAGCAAAGAACCAGGCGCTAATTGAGCCCCAAATGCCTGAACCCACGGGACCTGAATGAAACTTGTTATCGTTGCTGGAAACGCGATAATCGAAGAAGCAAAAATTGGTGGGATAACACCTGCAGTGTTTATTTTCAAAGGAATATGTGTATTTTGTCCACCATAAACCCGCCTACCAACTACCCGCTTGGCATATTGCACTGCGATTTTTCGTCGCCCACTTTCCAAGAACACAATGGCGGCCATGACTGCCAACATCACTACAACCAGCATGAGCAAGAGGAGAAGACTAATTTGCCCAACCTTGTACAATTCAAATGTTTGAACGATTGCGCTGGGGAGGCTAGCAACAATTCCTGAAAATATTATCAAGGAAATACCATTTCCCACACCACGCTCAGTGATTTGTTCACCTAGCCACATAAGAAACGCAGTACCAGCCACTAAGGTGATCACTGTCATGAATCGAAAAGCCCAACCAGGATCCAACACAAAAGCGCCATCATTCATTCCTTCAAGTCCAAGGGCAATACCAAATCCTTGGATAAAGGCAATCAGGATCGTACCATATCTTGTATATTGGATTATGGTTTTTCTTCCCCGCTCACCTTCCTTAGCCAATTTTGACAGATGGGGAACGACAACCGTAAGAAGCTGGAGAATAATTGATGCACTGATATAAGGCATGATGCCAAGAGCAAAAATTGTTAGTCTGGATAAAGCTCCTCCTGAAAAAATATCAAGGAAGCCCATAAGGGCCCCCCCGCGCTCTGTGAGAAATTTAAAAAGCTCCTCGTTGTTGATGCCGGGAGTGGGAACATGTGCCCCAATCCGGTAAACAGCAAGCATAGCCAAAGTAAATAAAACTCGGCTACGCAACTCAGGAATTTTAAAGATGTTTTGAAGGCTCGTTATAAGCCGCTCAAGCACGGCCAATCACCTTAGCTTGGCCGCCCGCGTTCTCAATTTTCTGTTTAGCTACAGCACTAAACTTATGAGCTTCTACAACAAGCGGGCGACTAATGTCACCTTCACCAAGGATCTTAACGCGAGAGAGGCGGCCTTTTAAAAGGCCTAATTCTCTTAGAACTGCGAGGCTGAATTCCGTGGTATCTTCTATGGCAGCGAGAGCTTGTAGATTAATGATGGTATAGTCAATACGAAAAATGTTGGTAAACCCGCGCTTGGGCAAACGACGCGCCAAAGGCATTTGGCCACCCTCAAACCCAGCCATATTGGCCCGCCCAGAACGGGCAAGCAATCCTTTATGACCTTTCCCTGAGGTTTT
>QJYE01000316.1 GCA_003235785.1 Nitrospirota bacterium | reverse complement strand
AGGGGGTGGTTTGATCTTTGATGGACGAGAGGGAGGAAGGGGTTGATTCTTTTTTGTCGTCTTGGGTGAAAAATCTGGATTGACGATACCTTGCTCGAGCTGTGTCAGTTGTTTTTCTAATTTCGCGACCGTTTGTTGTTGCGTCTCAATTCTGGGTAGGAGATGTTCTTGCGCCCCCAGGTATTTGTGATGCTTCCGAAAATAGTCTTCCATGTTCCGCACGGGATCTTTAGCCGGATCCAGGGGAAGCGTCACGGTGGGTAAGGCCGGATCAAAGTAATTGGTCAGGGTGGTAGTCTCCTGGCCTTTGCGCATGGTGTGAAGCGCACTTTTCATGAGTTCCCCGTATCGTGCGTATTCTCGGTAGCGTTCGGCTTTTTGCAGATCTTCTTGAAAGGCTCGAAGTTTTCCTTTGGCGCACTTCAAAGCTTTTCGTGCGTGAGCGAGTTGTTGCTCGTGGACTGTGTTCTGGTTTTCCTCATTTTCTTTCTTGCCATAATAGGCATCCAATGCAGCCGAGACGGGATACTTCTCCGCAAATGTTTCATCTACATGTGCTGGCTTCTCAAATTCTCCCTCTCTCCAGGGGGAAGGAATTTGCGTGGAAGGGGAGGTGTGTGTTGTCGGCGCTACAAACCGTTCTCCAATTTGAATGCGAGATTCTTTGAGGGGCCGTAAGAGCAGACGATTCTCATTAAGCAACAAGACATTGGTCCTGTTCCCTAAGAGCGCGATCACCAGTAGATAGATTTTTTGATCCTTTCGAATTCTCACATAGACCAGACGATCTCCTGGCTCTTGGGTGATGGCTTCAATGCGCCCGCCTTCGAGATGCGAACGTAAAAATTGGCAGAAGGGTGGGGGAGTAGGTGGATTGGGATATTTTTTTGAGACAAAATGAAGTCTGGCTAAACGGGGTTCTGCACAGATGTACAACGTGACGCTGGTTCCGGGTGAATGAACGTCCATGGTTAAGACCAGGTCCTGTGGTTGATGAATTTTTTGAATCCATCCACCGGTTAAGACCGGTTGGATTTCCGCTAAGACGGTTTCAAGGTCGACCAGGTTGAGCGCCATAACACCTCATATGTCTTTTATGATTTGAATATGCGAGAACATACCTTTTGTCTATTACGGCATAAAGTGATCATAGTGATCGCTCTGTATGTAACAAGCTGTAGCGCTGAGAGCAACAGTATGCTCTTGATAACCTGGAACTGGTAAAGGCTGAGAAGTGCAGTTTCAGCTTGATACAGCCATTGACAAAATATGCTGGTTTATCTAGAGATAGGCCATCTGGCGATCAAATGTTTGCGATGGGATAAGAGGGAGGTGATTGATGGCAATGATTCGGTATGCAAAAGGCCCTGTGGTCTATCTCTACGATGCGAAGAATCTCAAAACAAAAAAGAAGGAACTGCTGTGGGGTGATTGGCTCAGGATTGGAGCGGACATTAATAGTCAATGGTCTGAAGTGATGTGGGGCCAAGAGACTTTTGCCATGAAGAAAAAGGATTACCAAGAAGAACGTCTTCTTGAGATGATTTTTCTGGATGTGGGGCAAGGGGATGGCTGTATTCTCACCATTCCGCAAGTTGGCGCTAGGGAAAAAATACTGATCATCGATGCCGGGCTTGGAGACAATATGAAAGGGTATCTGGACTATCGGTTCAGGGATTTCAAAAAAAAGTTTAACTTTCATGCCGCGATTATCACCCATCCTGATAGTGATCATTATCAAGGATTTCAGCAAATCTTCGACAACCCGCAAATTTCATTTGAGCATGTGTATCACAACGGGTTACTGGAGCGAACGGGGGATGATTTGCTAGGGCCGGAAGAACAAGGGTTCCTGACGGACATACGGGTCACCAAAACAGCGGCACGGAATCTCTATGCACCATCGGCGGTGCGCGGGGGAAAGCGCTATCCCAAACTCATATGGACGGCGTTGACGAGTGACCGGTTTGGAGACATTTCGATGCTCTCTACCGACCATGGGCAAAAAGAAGATGGGCGAACCTGGATGCCGGGGTTTGCTCCTTCGAACAATACCGAATTTACCATTGAAGTGTTAGGGCCAGTGGTTGAGAAGGCGCCGAATGGCAAAAAAGGTCTTCGAACCTTTGCCAGTTCGATGACCGCGAAAGCCATGAATGTAGGAAAAACCAAGAATGGCCATTCGGTGTTGCTGCGGCTTGAATATCGAGGATTTTCGGTGCTGTTCGGTGGCGATCTTAATACCCCTGCGGAACATTTTTTAATGCGCCATTATGGCAATGGAGGGGAGGCTCCCACGACAATCGCCGACACCAATGCGATGATTGAACGCGCCAGTGCGCATTTTGCCGTGGATCTGATGAAATCCTGCCATCATGGAGCCTCTGATGTAACGGATGAATTTCTGGAAGCGACGCGTCCTGCCGCATTCGTGGTATCGTCTGGAGATGAAGAGAGCTATGTGCATCCTCGGCCTGATTTATTGGGCCTACTCGGGAAGAAAGGACGGGGACATCGGCCGTTGGTGCTCTGCACCGAACTGTTGCGGTCGACGCGGGAAAAGGAAGATTTCTCACTCAGAGGCAAGCTGAATAAATTAGTGGTCAGCATTGGCCTAGAAACTGATCCTAAAAAAAAGAAAGATCTCGAGCAAGCCCGGGAAGACATTCTAGACGAACTGTTCAAGCGGAATGTGGGTGTCTACGGTGCGATTAATCTCCGGACGGATGGCCGACGAGCCGTGGTGGCGTTCCGGAGAGAACAGTCGAAAGGAACGAACCGTTGGTTTACCTATGAACTCGAGAAAGACTCACAGGGAATTTTTCAAGTTCAGGAGACGACGGGACATTAATGCGGATCCTCTGTTGTAGCTGGTTTAGTACCAAAAATCTGCCGAAAAGTCCTGTAGATTGAGGGTAACAATACTTGAGAATGTCCGACCTGATTGGATCGTACGATAGGCTGTGAGAAAACAATATTTTATAAGGATAAGATGTAAAACTTTAGACCTTATTTTCCAGGCATTGTCTGATGAAGTTCACGATCTGTGGATGAGGTCTATTTGTCCTCGTTCCGTCATTCCTGCGGGTAATTAGCGGGAATCCATCCGTTATTTCCCACGAATGGAGGGAAATGATGGATCCCCGCCAAAAACTGCGGGGATGACAGATTAAGGATTGTTTGACGACCGTGATCGACTCCCATCAGCATTTCAGTGGACATTGTCTAAAAGGTGAAATGCAGGTTTTTACAGCTTGAGCGTTGTTGTCTAACGACTGACAAAACATGCCAAATCCTGTTGTCCTAGTTCTTTGTATTTCCTTGAATTATCGAGGGGCCAATTCTCGAGCGTGGGTGATCTCATGTTCACCCACGGGCCGCACGTGGGAGGCTTCTACCGTGACGACCGCAGCAGTCTTTCCCTCAAGTGTTGTAAACTCGACTTCATACGCCTGGTTTTCAGGGTACTGATGCACCACGGTTCCGACGTCCCCCTTCACCAACCCTTCGGTAGGGATGTCCGTCACCAACACGATGCGATCATGTTCGTTGATCATCGTTGTTTCTCCTCTTCTCCTGGATAGGCCGTGATTAATCGTGGGATGGAGCAATCTTGATCGACTATCCAAACA
>QJYE01000039.1 GCA_003235785.1 Nitrospirota bacterium | reverse complement strand
TGGAGCCGGACTCATCTTGCTCATTATCGTCGTCATTAGTGGAAAAACAAGTCGAGGCTCCCAGCGCTGGATTCCAATTGGCTCCTTTATGGTTCAACCCTCTGAATTTATTAAAATCCCATTGATACTCACATTAGCCTCCTACTATGGAGCCACCAGCCGTAAAGGGTGGTTGCGGCGCCTGATTATTCCTGGACTGATTGTTCTGCCAGGATTTTTGCTCATTCTCAAACAGCCTGATCTGGGAAGCAGCTTAGGATTTCTGTCCATTTTTATCGTCATCGTCCTGACTGTGGGCATGAAGTCAAAAGCATTCGGATTTGTGGTCTTAGCGGCACTCATGCTCTTTCCCTTTGCCTGGGGAGGCGTCTGGGGATCTCTTCATAGCTACCAACAAGATCGAATTTTGAGTTTTGTCGATCCAGGTTCAGACCCTGGCGGGAAAGGGTATCACGGGCTACAATCGCGCATCGCCATTGGCTCCGGGCAATTGTTAGGGAAGGGATTATACGGAGGAACGCAAACGCAGTTTAAGTTCCTCCCCGAAGGGCATACAGATTTTGTGTTCGCCGTCTTCGCGGAGGAATGGGGGTTTTTGGGATCAGTAGTTATTTTAGCGTTATATGTCATTCTCATGTTAATGGGACTGGAAATTGCCTTTAACGCCAAAGATATCACAGGATCTCTCCTCGCCGTCGGAGTCGTCGCCATGCTGAGCTTTGGGGTTATCGTTAACATTGCCATGACCTCTGGACTCGCTCCCATCGTGGGCATCCCTCTCCCATTGATGAGCTACGGAGGAAGTGCCATGGTGGTCAACCTCACTGCATTGGGGTTACTACTCAATGTCAAGCGAAGACGGCTGTCCCTGCTATAATGACCAGTAACAGAACTGAATCCATGGATGACTTGGTACAGTGAAAAATGTGTTACGCTGAATAGCTGGCACCATGTTGGGGCATGATATCGACATGCATTCACTCTCAGATAACGATGATTCCGTCTATAAAAACACTTTAGAACAATAGAGCAACCAATTATTCATTTTTGCGAGAAGGAACACGTCACAGAAGACAGGGGCGAACCATCCTCAACCGAGTGAGTGGCCCACGAGAAGGCTTGATACCTCTTCGACGAAGAAGAGAACCCAAGACCATCCGTAGGGTTTTCGGCAATACTCACAACAGTTTACGTAGGACAGAATCGCTTCGCTCAATTTTCTGTGCACATGAGGAGACACCTATGGGAGTAGAAATTGCTATCAGTGTGACCCGAGAAGAAACTCGAGTCGCGGTCCTCGACAATCGAGTAGTCACAGAATTATTTGTTGACCGGCCTCGAAAAAAAGATTTTGTTGGAGATATTTACAAAGGGAAAGTGATCAAAGTTTTACCGGGCATGCAAGCCGCGTTTGTGGACATCGGGTTGGATCGAGCGGCCTTCATCCACGTGTCCGACCTCTCAGTTGGCACGGAGCCTGGTGATACACTTGTGGACCACGAAGAAGACGAACCAACTTCAGACCTGCCACGCCCTCGACGCCAAACAGCTCGCCCGATTGAAAACCTGTTGAAGGAAGGACAGGAACTGCTGGTTCAAATTTCCAAGGGACCCATTGGAACCAAAGGCCCTCGGATTACCACCTACGTCTCACTTCCTGGTCGGTTTTTGGTTCTGATGCCTAATGTCGATCATATTGGGGTTTCTCGACGAATTACCCAAGAGGAAGAACGCCATCGATTAAAAGATCTGATGCGGCGTATCCGAAAACCAGAATATGGGTATATTGTCCGAACCGTCTGCGAGGGGGTTCCCGAAGAAGACTTGATATCCGACACTAAATTTCTGACAGCCTTGTGGGAAGACACCTTGAAAGCCGCAAACAGTCAACCGGCACCCTCTCTGCTCCATACCGATCTCTCGCTTCCTCTTCGGATCGTCCGCGACCTGTTCACGAAAAATGTGGATCGATTAATGATCGATACCAAAACAGAATTCGAAGAAGTGAAAGATTTCGTCCGGCGATATCTCCCGGAGCAATCTTCCCGCGTTCATTTCTATGACAAGAAGCAGGAAGGGTTGTTTGACCATCTGGGCATTGAAATGGAAATTACACGTGCGCTGAGCCGCAAGGTCTGGCTCAAATCCGGAGGTCATATTGTGATCGACCATACCGAAGCCATGACCGTCGTCGACGTGAATACGGGACGATTTGTCGGCAAACGTGACCAAGAAGAAACGATTCTCAAAAACAACCTGGAAGCGGCGAAAGAAATTGCCTATCAAGTGAAACTCCGTGGCATTGGCGGCATCATTGTCATTGATTTCATTGATATGGAACGAGAACGGAATCGCGAGAAAGTCTATCAAGCCACAGTCGAGGCCATGGCCAATGATAAAGCGCAAACACGCATCTCCCGCATTTCTGACCTCGGGCTGATTGAAATTTCCCGGGAACGCGTAAGGGAAGATCTTTTGCGAACGCTGTCAGAAGTGTGCAATGACTGTGAAGGCCGAGGCTATACGAAGTCCACCATGACCGTGGCCTATGAAATTTTTCGTGAAATTCGGCGAATTGGGATTTCCCGTGGACCTGCTCAACGCATTGTGGTGGGGGCAAACCCCAGGGTCATTGAACTCCTCTTTGATACCGAGCATGGGGGCATTGAACAATTAGAACAAGAATTTCAACAACAGGTGCTTTTTAAGGCTGATCCTCTTTTGCACCTTGAACAATATGACATTGTGGTTGTCGGAAAAGTCGCGCAGCGGTCTGAATCTCGGGCAGCTTCCTAGCGGCCAATGAGTAATCCCTCCGACTTGCAAGAATGGTTAGAACTGCGAGCGGTCAAAGGACTCGGGCCTATCACATATGGACGCCTTCTCCGTCGATTTGGATCTCCCGAGGCCATCCGTAGCGCAAATTTGTCCGCCCTGGTAGCAGCGGGAGAACTATCCCCATCTCTGGCGGAAGTTCTCCACCAGCCTGTTCCCGAGAAAACCGCCCAGCAGATTCAACGTGAAATCGATGCAGTTGCGGCGGGCCGGTTTTCCCTGCTCACCTTGTCTGATCCTCAATACCCCGATCGCTTAAAAACCATAGCCGATCCTCCTCCACTTTTGGCGTACACAGGAGAATTACTGGAGCGTGACCAGCAGGCCCTCGCCATCGTCGGAGCCAGGAAAGGATCCCATGCTGGACGGGCCTTCACTCGACAACTCAGCGGAGATTTGGCGGCATTGGGCTTCACGATCGTCAGTGGCTTGGCACGCGGTATTGATGCGGACGCCCACGAAGGGGCCTTGGGGGCAGGAGGGAGAACGTTTGCGGTGCTCGGGTGCGGGATAGATCAGACCTATCCTCCTGAACACCTCAATCTCCGGCAACGGATTGAGCAACAAGGTGCGGTGTTTTCGGAATTTCCCATGGGCACCGCACCAGAATCGTACCATTTCCCCCAACGGAATCGGATCATTAGTGGGCTCTCACTTGGGGTGATTGTCACCGAAGCCACGTTGAAAAGTGGGTCTCTCATTACCGCGCGTCTGGCCTTAGAACATAATCGCGAGGTCTTCGCCGTACCAGGCAATGTCACCAATCCCTTGAGTCGGGGGCCTCATCGCCTGATTCAACAGGGAGCAAAACTCGTTGAAAAACCTTGGGATATTGTGGAAGAAATTCTTCCTATGTTAGAACCGTCTTTCCGTGATCAACTCGAAACACCACAACATGAGGGTGAGGAGCGCTCACTCACCCTCGCATTAGGCCAAGAAGAACGCAGCGTCTTCGAGCGAATTCCTTTTGAACCCGTTTCGCTTGACGAATTAATCACTCAAGGTCCATATTCTTCATCGGAGGTCATGAGTATTCTCTTGTCTTTAGAAATTAAAGGACTTATAAAACAAGTACCCGGCCTTCAGTATGTCCGGACAAGCATCCGATAATGACTGACGGCATATTGTTTCAACAGAAAATTTTATTGTAATTCCCTCGAATATTTCCCCACGTTATTACTATGGCTAAATCACTCGTCATCGTCGAATCGCCCACTAAAGCTAAAACCCTTTCCAAATATTTGGGACGCAATTACCAGGTCCTGGCGTCTGTGGGTCATCTCAAAGATCTCCCGAAAAGTAAACTGGGCATTGACCTGGACCATAACTTCGACCCCCATTACATCGTGATTCGGGGCAAGAGCAAAATTCTTAAAGAAATTAAAGCGGCGGCGAAAAAAGCCAAAGAAGTATTCTTGGCCCCTGACCCCGATCGCGAAGGCGAAGCCATCGCCTGGCATATTGCTGAAGAACTCAATGGCAATGGCAATAACGTTCATCGTGTTCTTTTCAATGAGATTACCGAAAAGGCTGTGAAGCGGGCGCTGAAGACTCCCGGCACCATTGACATGAATAAAGTGAACGCCCAACAGGCGCGTCGGGTCTTAGATCGGTTAGTTGGATATTTGTTAAGTCCGCTCTTATGGAAAAAAGTACGTCGAGGGTTAAGTGCCGGGCGGGTCCAATCTGTGGCCGTTCGAGTGATCTGTGAACGTGAAGCCGAACGGGAGGCGTTTCAATCAGAAGAGTTCTGGACAATGACCGCAACCCTGGAAGGCCAACAGCCCCCAATATTTCAAGCCAAACTCCATGCCGCCCAAGGTGAACGCCTCACCATTCGAACCACGGAGGAAGCCCAACGGATCCTTCAGGACCTCGAGGGGGCCTCATTCGTGGTCTCACAAATCGACCAAAAGGAAAAACGGCGCAACCCTTCTGCGCCCTTCGTCACCAGTCGACTGCAACAAGACAGTGCAAGAAAGCTTCGATTCCCGGCAAAAAAAACGATGATGTTAGCCCAACGTCTCTACGAAGGCATCGAGATTGGAGCCGAGGGGCAAGTCGGGCTCATTACCTATATGCGAACCGACTCAACTCGTATTGCACCTGAGGCGCTCGATGAATTGCGTGGATACATTCACGAGACTTTCGGGCCAGACTATCTTCCCGCTCAACCCAATATCTATAAAACCCAAAAGGCTGCTCAGGAAGCGCATGAAGCGATTCGTCCCACGTCTGCCCAGCGAGACCCTGAAAGTCTTCGAGCGTTTCTCGAGCCGGACATGTACAAACTTTATAAATTGATATGGAACCGGTTTGTGTCTTCCCAAATGACGCAAGGGCAGGACCTAGTCACGCAGGTAGACGTGCAAGCCAAGACCTACACCTTTCGAGCCAGCGGGACAGTAGAAAAATTTGACGGGTATCGTCGTGTCTATCGGGAAGAAGTTGAACAACCCGCAGAAGGCGTGGCTCTTGAGACCGACCCCTCCACCGACACCAACCTGACCTTACCAAATTTGACCGTGGGAGAAACGCTCTCACTGGTGAACACAACCCAAGCCGGGCTCGTTCCTAAGCAACATTTCACGCAACCACCCCCACGCTATAACGAAGCGTTGCTGATTCGTGAAATGGAAGAAAAAGGGATTGGTCGTCCTTCCACCTATGCCACCATTATTTCCACCATTCAAGACCGACATTATGTCGAAAAGGAAGAAGCCCGCTTACGGCCCACCGAATTAGGGCGGCTGGTGAATGACCGGCTGGTCAGTCATTTCCCCAAAGTCTTTGATGTGGAATTTACGGCGAAAATGGAAAATGAATTGGATGGCATTGAAGAAGGTGAAAAGGATTGGGTCACGGCGGTAAAAGACTTTTATCAGCCGTTTATGAAAGACCTTGAGTCCGCCGAAGTGAACATGGAGGACCTCAAAGGCAAAGAAGAGCCAACCGATGTCCCCTGCGATAAATGTGGCAAGCTCATGATCATTAAATGGGGACGCCATGGGCATTTTCTGGCATGTCCGGGGTATCCAGAATGTAAAAGCACCAAGGAATTCAAGAAAGATGAGGATGGCACCGTCCAGGTTGTTGAGCCACAAGTGGAAATCACGGATGAAGTCTGCGAAAAATGTAGCAGCCCCATGGTGCTCAAACGCGGGCGATTTGGGAATTTTCTGGCTTGTTCGCAATATCCAGAATGCAAAACCACTAAACCGCTCAAATTAGGGGTGAAATGTCCTGTCGAAGGCTGTGGAGGGGACCTGGTCCAGAAGCGAACCAAAAAGGGGAAAAACTTTTATTCGTGCAGTAAATATCCCACCTGCACCTTTGCTATTTGGGACAAGCCCGTCAATAGGCCATGCCCTCAATGTCAATCACCATTTCTGGTCGAAAAGTACAAGAAGCAAACAGGGACCAAGGTACTCTGTCACAACCAGGAATGCGGGTATGAGGAGGAGGGGCAAGAGGTGCAAGAAAAGGAAAAACTTACGAGCCAATAGCCGGTTTTACGCCCTTTTGATGCTCAAAGACTTTGATGGGTTCGCCTTTGCCTTGAATCACGTCTTCCGTAATCATAACTTCTTTCACATCAGGCTGAGAAGGAATATCGTACATTATATTGAGCATGATGGATTCTAGAATCGCACGAAGGCCACGAGCCCCCGTCTTCTGCTGATACGCTTTTCGTGCAATGCCTACCAGTGCCGCTTCCGTGAACTTCAACTTCACCTCATCGAACGCCAGTAATTTTTGATATTGTTTGATTAAGGCATTTTTAGGTTCCGTCAAAATACGAACCAACGCCGATTCGTCTAGCTCATCAAGAGTCGCCAGGATGGGCAACCGTCCAATAAATTCCGGTATGAGCCCATATTGCAACAAATCTTCTGGTTCAACATTCGAAAATAATTCCCCAATTTTGTGTTGGCCTCTCGACTGAACATTGGCGCCAAACCCCATGCGCTTTTGGTTCAACCGCCGCTCAATAATCGCATCGAGTCCGACAAACGCACCCCCACAAATAAACAACACATTCGTTGTATTGACTTGAATGAACTCCTGGTGAGGGTGCTTCCGTCCTCCTTGAGGAGGCACATTGGCGACCGTGCCTTCGATCAATTTCAAAAGGGCCTGCTGAACCCCTTCCCCGGACACATCCCGAGTAATCGACGGACCATCAGCCTTACGGGTAATCTTATCGATTTCATCAATATACACAATGCCCCGTTCGGCGCGCTCGACGTCAAAATCTGCGGCCTGCAGGAGCTTTAAAATAATATTCTCAACATCTTCCCCGACATACCCTGCCTCGGTCAGCGTGGTCGCATCAGCAATCGTAAAGGGCACATCCAGGTATTGCGCCAATGTTTGGGCAAATAAGGTTTTCCCTGTTCCTGTCGGACCAAGAATAAGGATATTCCCCTTTTGAAGCTCCACATCTCCAGCTTCATTTGCCGCAATCCGCTTATAATGATTGTACACCGCCACGGAAAGAATCCGTTTGGCCCGATCCTGTCCGATAATGTACTGATTTAAATGATGATGAATATCCAGCGGCTTGCAGAGCTTGGCGGAAATTTCTTGACGCGATTCCTGCCAGTCTTCTGAAATAATCTCATTGCACAAACCGACGCATTCATCGCAGATGTAGACGGTCGGTCCCGCAATGAGTTTTCGAACCTGATCACGGCTCTTCCCACAGAAAGAGCAACGAAGATTGGCATCAGACTTGGCTTGTCGCGCCATAATAGGAACCCTCCTTCAGCTTACTCCTTGTCTTTACCTTTGGCTCCGGACCTGGTCTCGTCTTTGTGACTCTTGGCCATACTGCGAACAATGACTTCATCGATTAAGCCATACGTTTTGGCTTGCTCCCCTGACATAAAATAATCGCGTTCGGTATCGTTCGCAATTTTCTCTAACGGCTGACCGGTGTGATGGGCCATAATCTCATTCAACCGCTCACGAATCTTCAGGATTTCTCTGGCATGAATATCGATTTCGGTAGCCTGCCCCTGAAAGCCACCCAAAGGCTGATGAATCATGACCCGTGCATTGGGAAGGGCAAACCGTTTGCCTGTGGTCCCTGCCGTTAATAACAATGCACCCATACTTGCTGCTTGCCCCAGGCAAATCGTATTAATGGGAGATCTGACATATTGCATAGTGTCATAAATCCCCAATCCCGCCGTCACACTCCCGCCAGGAGAATTAATGTAGAGATGAATATCCTTTTCCGGGTCTTCGGCTTCCAAAAACAAAAGTTGCGCAATGACCACATTGGCAAACATATCGTCAATTGGAGCCCCGATAAAAATAATTCGATCTTTTAAGAGCCGAGAATAAATATCATATGACCGTTCACCGCGATTCGTTTGTTCAATGACCATCGGAATGAGCATTCCTGGAGACCTCCTGGTTGTAATATAGATATCGGTTACGGCATTAACGAACTGTGCCCTGATGGCACGAAGACGACCTTTTACCCTTGAATCACCGCATTTTGATACACAAACTGCAACGCCTTCTCAGCTTTCATCCGTTCACGGAATTCCTCTTGAGCCCCCGGTCCTCCGGCTTCAACCATGCGCTGAATTTCCGCCACCGGGAGCTTCAAGGTTGCGGCCAGTTTTTGCACTTCAGAATCGACTTCCTCTTCAGAAACCTGAATCCCCTCTTTTTGGGAAATGGCATCAAGAATTAAGCTGAGCTTCACGCGCCGCTTGGCTTCGGGTTGGAGCTCCTGCTGAAGCCGCTTGGCTTCCTCCTGCAAGCGAATCGGCTCATTTAAATCATCTTCTCGGTGAGAATGGCGCTGTTCTTTCATGAGTTTTTGACGAACCAGGGTCTGCAATTCCCGTTCGATCAGCACTTCTGGAATATCAAAGTGGTGCATTTGCAATAAGCGCTCAATCACCTGATCTTTATACCCTTCCTCAAGATCCTGCTTCAAAATGTTTTCAAGTTGGGTCGTGATGGTCGTTTTCAAATGTTCCAGCGAATCAAATTCACCACAGTCCTTGGCAAATTCATCATCCAGATCAGGCAATTTCTTTTCTTTGACCGCATCAATGGTCACTTTCAAGACCATCGTTTTTCCGGCTAAATTCATGTCAGGGTGACTCACTGGATACAGCTGAGGCACGTCGAAGGTCTCTCCCGCGGTTTTGCCCAGCAACTGATCATCCAATTCGACCCCAAGGATAGGCGTTTTAGAGCCAACTTGATGAAGATGCCCTTTTTTCTGAGCCCCTTCCACCGGTTGGTTATCCACAAAGCCTTCAACTGTGAGCACCGCATACAGACCATCCTGAAGGGCCGTCCCTTCCGAAGCGGCATCGACCTGGGCCTGTTGTTCGCGCAAGGTTTGCAGAGCCTTCTCAACTTGGTCATCCGTCACGGATCGATCATCTTTTTTTAATGACAGAGGATTTGGTGGTCGATAGTCCCCCAGTTGAATAGAAGGCTTAATCTCCACCGTGGCCGTAAAGGTAAAAGCCGCATTGGGCTCGACTTTCATCCGTTCCAATGGCGGAATGTCGACCAACACCGGAACTACACCCGATTCTTTGACCGCTCGTTGATAATAATCCGGCACCAATCGCTGAACCACATCCTGCCCGACCATGGGTGCGTAACGCTTTTGTAACAATTCGAGTGGTGCTTTCCCGGGTCGAAATCCAGGAATGCGCACTTGCCGCTTCAGCTCGGCATACACCTTTTGAAACGCACTGTTCACGGCCTCTTCAGGAACTTCGATTTTCAAAGCCCGCTTCACGGGCCCCAATTCTGTCATTTCTAGTTTCATAAAATGAGGAATCCTTGTGTAAGAAACCCGATTAGGGATAAAAGTGAAAAAATGGTGCGAGAGGGGGGACTTGAACCCCCACGGTTTACCCACAAGATCCTAAGTCTTGCGCGTCTGCCAGTTCCGCCACTCTCGCGCATGTATGCTCTATTCAATCATGAAACAACATCTCAACGTCGATCGGTTCATCTTCCTCACCAGATAGATGGATGAAGAAGGGCGCGACAGCCAAACTTCTTCATTATAAAAGGTCTTTCGTCTACAGGCCATCCCCAAATACAGTTTACACGAGATCAGGGTTGGATGAGGGTTCCGGTTCGATACCGCCTCTGCCACTTGATAGACCCAAGCAAGTGGGGTAAGGTAGGGTCTTATGACCCTCAAACAGCTCTATCAAGATATTTACCAGAAATTTCTGGAAAAAAAAGACACCCATCAAGGGTATGACTTCCAACATTCCCCTGTGGGGTCCGCCACTCCTCCAACACCAACCTTTGAAGGACCGGTAAAATGGTGGACGTTGAACCGCCCCAGCCGGCTTCAGACCATCAGAAAAGATCGCGATCAACGACAACAGGACATCGTGAACTTGAATTCACCCCCGCCGGCAAAACGATAAAAACGGCCGATTCCCCACTCCTTCATGCAGGGCTTCTTTCAGGCAACCGTTCGATTATATCACCAATCACTGCTTGCGACCCTCCAATCTTTTCGAAAAAATTTGCTCCTAATCCCGGTTCTCTTAGTCTTCGCCCTGGGCTTAGTGCTCATCACCTCCATCATTGCCCCGTTGGGAATGATCGGCGGATTCATCCTTGGAGCCGTTAATGCGTTGTGCATTGGATCCACCTTAAGCTTAACGGAACAAGCCATTCGTGGCGCCCGGCAGTTGCAATGGCAAGATATTCCTCAGAGTATGGGGCAATATTTTTGGGACGTGATTTCTGTGGGCTTCATGGTGTGGTTCCCCTTGCTATTTCTAGAAATGGGCTTACAAGCCAACCCCTACCAGCCGCTTATCGCCTCCGCCGTGTTTTTCCTCATATTCGTCTTGTTAAATCCAGTCCCTGAGGTCATTTATCAAAGCCGGAAGGGATCGGCCCTGGAAGTCGTCCAGGAAAGCTACGAGTTTATCCTTGAAAATTGGATTGAATGGTTTTTGCCGGTCGCCATTGCTGTCGCCCCGTTTGGCCTTTCATTTTTCTTTGAGATTTCCAACCAAGCCGGACGACGGGGCGGCCTGGATTTCTGGCATCTCATCACCTTGCCCTTTACCGTGTTATCGCAATGGCTATCCCTTCTGGGAATACCATCCAATACGAGTGGTATCATCGTACTTCTCATCACTCCCATCGCCACGGTGTTCATGTTGCTCTTTCGCGGCCATTTATTTGCCGCGCTTCATCGGTCGTCTCGCCGGCAACGCATGTTTCAATCCCGAATGCAGTAAAAAGTGAAACGAAAGACGGAGAAAGCAGTGAGAAGAGCCATGATTTCAAAGTTTCCACCTTTTCACTTCTCACTTTTCCCATTTCCCTGCTCTGCTTGTCGCCCATAAAGCCCCATGGTAAGATGGGAACCTTTGACTGCTTGCTCAACCTAAATATTTCAGGATAAATAGAGCCGGCACATACCACTGAACTCATAGATATCAGACATTATGGAGAGGTGCGAGAGCGGCCGAATCGGCGTGATTGGAAATCACGTGTACCGGCGACGGTACCGTGGGTTCGAACCCCACCCTCTCCGCCATACATAAGTGTGTAATGTTTCGTCATAGGGGCTGGGCCCTGTGCAACAGAATCCTGCGAACTCCGCCAGGTCCGGAAGGAAGCAACGGTAAGTGGGCGAGTCTGTGTGCCGCAGGATCACCTGGCCCCGAATTTCTTGGGGTAAAGTGAGAAGTAGAAAGTAAGCGGTGAGGGCAAAGTCCCTCAATCCTTTCCCGTCATTGCTATGACTCCGTACTCCTCACCTTTTACTACTTACTAAAAAAACCGCCTTATAATCTTTGAACGGTTTTTTCATATGGAATTTCAGGTTTCTGCTCGCAAATACCGCCCGACGACCTTTGAGGAAGTCATGGGGCAAACCCATGTCGTGCAAACCCTCACCAATGCCATCACCCGGCAACGAGTA